>CAYOFH010000028.1:0-4547 GCA_964403175.1 uncultured Marinilabiliaceae bacterium | reverse complement strand
TTTTGGTTTTGAAGCCAATGTTGCTCAAACCCCTGACACTATCGTGGGTATCAAGTATATGATGAGTTTTGTTCCTGCAGTGGCCGCAGCAATATCCGGTGGTATTATGATCTTTTACAAGCTGAGTGATAGTAAAATGGATGAAATCATTGCAGAGCTGGAACGCCGTAGAGAAGCTGAAGGATAAAGTACGATAAGGGTTGTATGATCAAAGCTTAAAACATGTTTAGCCTCACAATCTCTTTTTGTGTTCATTGCCAGGGAATAAAAAACATCTCAGACATTTACTCTGAGATGTTTTTTTATTCCCTGTTCGATTTTTCCAATTCTTTCCAGATCATATCCTTCAGTTCGGTTATGCCTTTTTGTGCCACAGCGGAAATAAAGACATAAGGAATATTTGGCAGGTCTTGCTCAATTTCGGACTGAAGTTCTTCGTCAATCATATCTGATTTGGTAATGGCCAGCAGCCGCTGTTTGTCAAGTAGCTCGGGATTATATTGCCTGAGTTCGTTGAGTAAAACTTTATATTCCTTGTGAATATCATCGCTATCAGCAGGTATCATAAAAAGCAAAATAGAATTGCGTTCGATGTGTCTGAGAAAGCGCAATCCCAGACCTTTCCCTTCATGGGCACCTTCAATTATTCCGGGAATGTCGGCCATTACAAAAGACCGGCTGTCACGGTAATTCACCATGCCCAGGTTGGGGACCAATGTAGTAAAAGGATAATTGGCAATTTCGGGTTTGGCTGCACTGACAACCGATAGCAGGGTTGACTTTCCTGCATTGGGAAAGCCTACCAGGCCCACATCGGCCAGCACTTTCAGCTCCAGAATTGCGGAAAGTTCGGTTTCGTCTTCTCCCGGCTGAGCGTATCTTGGAGTCTGATTGGTTGCTGATTTAAAATGGGCGTTTCCCAGACCTCCGCGTCCACCTTTTACCAGAATCCGTTCTTCGTTGTGCTCCGTTATTTCGAAAAGAACTTCCCCTGTTTCCCCGTCCTTTACAACAGTTCCCAACGGTACTTCGATGTATTTGTCCTCCCCATTGGCGCCTGTGGATGTCTGACGACCGCCCGACTCTCCGTGTCCTGCAAAAATGTGACGTTGAAACTTGAGGTGCAGTAACGTCCAGGTGTTTCGGTTTCCGCGAATAATAATATGTCCTCCTCGTCCGCCGTCACCTCCATCGGGGCCTCCTTTTGCAACGAATTTTTCGCGCCTGAGGTGTCTGGATCCGGGGCCTCCTTTTCCCGAACGACAAAAAATCTTTACGTAATCAACAAAATTGGAACCCGACATGGTATTGGAATATTAATGATATTTTTTGCAAAAGTAATCAGCCGCATGCAGAAATCAACTGTATGCGGCCGGTAAATGTTTTTTTGAGAAATGCTACACAGCAACTCCGTCAATTGCCTCGGCAATACGGTTGAAGATGTCATCTATTTCACCGGTTCCCTTGATGGGATGATAAGTTCCCTCATTTTTATAGAAATCAATCACAGGAGCCGTTCGATCTTCGTACACCTGAATTCTTTTTTCTATGGTTTCAAGGTTGTCGTCTGACCGGCCCGACATCTGCCCCCTTTTGAGTAAACGGTCAATTAATTCATCTCTTTCTACTTCAAGATTAAGCATAATGTTGACATCCTGTCCTTTGCGGTTGAGCATCTTTTTCAGGGCAGCAGCTTGTTCCACAGTACGCGGAAATCCATCAAAGATAACACCTCTGGCATTGTTGAGCGTATCCAGCTTTTTTTCCAGAATCTCGATGATGGTTTCATCCGGGATCAGCTGACCTTTGTCGATTAACGATTTAGCTCGCTTGCCCAGATCACTTCCTTCATTAATTTCTTTTCGCAGAATATCACCCGTTGAGATGTGGGTAAGCCCGTACCTTTCAATGATTCTTTCACTCTGAGTGCCTTTGCCCGATCCGGGAGGACCAAAAATTACAACATTTAGCATAGGATTATGTTTTAGTTGGTTACGGTATAAATATCCGGAAGATTCCGTCCGTATCCATCATAGTCCAAGCCATAACCTACAATAAACTCATTGGGGATTTCGAGGCCTACATAATCGAGTTTTATCTCTTTTTTGCAGGCTTCAGGCTTGAAAAGAAGGGTGGCTACTTTCACATCTTTCGGATTTTTTGCCTTCAGTTGGTTCATTAGATTCTCAATGGTTACGCCGGTATCTACAATATCTTCCAGCAACACTACCGTCCGGCCTTCTATTTCTTCATTTAAACCTATGAGTTGTTTCACTTTTCCGGTACTTCCCATTCCCTCATATGACGCTAATTTAACAAAACTTATTTCACAGGGAAAATCAATCAGCTTCATCAGATCGGATGAGAACATAAACGATCCGTTCAGAATACATAGCATCAGTGGGTTTTTGTCATGTAACTCTTTGTTCATTTTTTCGGACATCTCCCAGAGGGCCTTTTTTATATCACTGGCAGGTATGGAAAGGGCAAATTGTTTGTCTAAAAGTTGAATGCGCTTCATCGGGATTGTTTTTCGGTTTTTAAACCTTATTTATTACGTTTGTCAGGGTAAAATTATTCTAAGTTATTGATCTGATGAAACTGATCCTGAATAATTGGGGCTCGTTTCCATCAGTAAATAATTGGTCTAAGGTATTGATCTGATGAAACTCGCATGGTTGATTATTTTCATTCTCTTCTGAGACAATCGTTGCCATGCTGGTTTCATTAATTTTAATTCCGGGATGGACAATATCGGGAAATTCATTCGGTCACGGATAAAATTTATGACAGAGAAATTGTGATATTTCCAAATCAATTTTATCGGGAAAGCTTGTATTTCGCAGATAGTTAACATCGCAAAAGAAAATGATGGATTGCTTAGGTTAAGATGCAAAAATATAAAAAAATGAACAGAGTAGACGTATTTCTGTTAAACTGATTGATTTACCATTAAAACAACAAACGTTTTGAAAAGCAAATACACTGATATTCGGGATGACTATGATCGTCAAAGCCTTCGTCTCCAGGATCTGGATTCTTCACCATTTTGGCAATTAAAGCTTTGGCTTGAAGAGGCAATTAAGGCGGGAGATTTATTGCCTACAGCCATGTCTTTGGCCACTGTTGACAGTTCAGGGCAACCCACTCAGCGCATTGTTTTGCTTAAAGATGTTTCGGACGATGGGATTTCTTTTTTTACCAATTACAATAGTTCTAAAGGGAGTCAACTGGCTTATAATTCTAAAGTGTCGGCAAACCTGTTCTGGCCATTGTTGGAGCGACAGGTAAGGTGGGAAGGAAGGGCTGTTAAGATAAGCGAAGAAGTATCAGATAATTATTTTGCTTCCCGGCCCCGGGAAAGTCGTATTGGTGCCTGGGCTTCTCCTCAAAGCGAAAAGGTAAGCGATGATGAGGTACTAAAGCAGCGATTTAAAGATTTTGAGAAAAAATTTTACGGGCAGGACGTTCCCCGCCCCCCGCATTGGGGAGGATATATAATTATCCCTCATAAGGTGGAATTCTGGCAGGGACGCCCTAATCGTATGCACCAGCGATTTATTTATTGCCGTCAGACCAGTGGGAATTGGGAAATTTCGCAGTTAGCCCCTTGATATTGAATGGTTATATGGTTAATGTGTGAAACAGATCTTCCAGAGATTCTTTCTCCACTGAGAGGGTCAGAATTACCCGGTTTTGATCTACCGCAAGTCTGAAAAGTGATGGACGTACATCAAATCCTGGTTTTACCGATACCAGATAACCATTATTTTTAGGAGCTACGGATTCCACGCCTTCAATAGCATTGATTTTTTCAGGCGCGATTTTTTTGTCGTATTCTACAAAAACGCTTGAAACATTGCTTTCGAAACCCTTTTCCAGTTCTGAAGCAGCCTCATCAGCAACTATTACTCCCTTGTTGATGATAATGACTCTTTCGCAAATAGCTTGTACCTCCTGCATAATGTGCGTTGAGAGGAGAATGGTTTTTGCACGTCCCAATCGGGCAATTAGATTGCGAACTTCTACAATTTGATTGGGATCCAGTCCGGTAGTGGGTTCATCAAGAATTAATACTTCCGGGTCGGGCAGAAGAGCCTGTGCAAGGCCTACCCGCTGTCGGTATCCTTTTGATAATGCTCCGATTTTTTTATGTCTTTCAGGAATCAGTCCGGTGGTTTCGATTATTTCTTCGATTCGCTTTTTACCGTGCGGAAGCTTGTATATTTCAGAGACGAATGTCAGATACTCTTCAATATACATATCCTGATAAAGTGGATTATGTTCGGGCAGATACCCTATCTTTTTTCGTAGTTCCAGGTTATTTCCATCAATAGTAGTTCCGGAAATATTTACATTTCCGGAAGAAGCAGGAAGGTATCCTGTGATAATCTTCATCATGGTGGATTTGCCGGCACCATTGGGGCCAAGAAATCCTACCACCTGCCCGGCGGGAATGTCGAAGCTAACATTATTAAGGGCCTTTTGTTTTCCAAAATATTTGGATACTTCTGATACGGTTATTGACATTTTTCTCTTTGTTTGCT
>CAYOFH010000027.1:24545-31287 GCA_964403175.1 uncultured Marinilabiliaceae bacterium | reverse complement strand
ACTCCAACTTCCCGGCTTTCCGATTCCAAATTACCCAAATCACCACGGGAGCTCCGATAAATGCAGTAACCGAGTTAATGGGTAACTCCTGTTCCAGTCCGGGCAAACGAGCCACCAGGTTACACAACAGAGCTGTGGCACCCCCTATTACCGCAGCATTAATAATAAGATGATAATGATTGGACGTTCGGGACAACAATTTGGACAGGTGTGGAACAGCCACTCCAATAAAAATTATCGGCCCGCAAAAAGAGGTTACCAATGCCGTCAGAAAGCCTGCCGATGTAATTACCAGAAAGCGGGCTCTTTTGATCTTTAGACCCAGGTTGACGGCATAGCGGTCGCCCAGTGACAAAAGATTTAAAGACTTGCTTAATGTCAGTGACAAAACAGACAAAACCACGGCTCCAAGGCTGAAAATCCATGCACGTTCGGCCGACAGACGACTAAAACTCCCCAATCCCCATATCACATAATTGTGTACATCTTCCTCGGTACTGTAAAACTTCAACAACCCAACCAAAGAGGAAGACATATAGCCAATCATTACCCCGATAATCAGGACACTTAAGGTGCCGCCAATACGTCCCGAAATAAATAGTATTACCAGCAAAACAATACCTGCTCCCATGAATGAAGAGGCAACCACCGCTAAATCGCCCCAGATGCCCAGACTATAGAATGAAAAACCCAGAAACTGCCCTGAAACCAGCATTACAAAGGCAACGCCCAGACTGGCACCTGATGATATTCCCAACACAGATGGCCCTGCCAGCGGATTACGAAACAACGTCTGCATCAGCAAACCTGCTACACCGAGCGCCATACCGGCCCCTACTGCCACCAGCGTCTGCGGAAGACGGGTCTTCAATATAATATTCTCATAAACCACATTATCGCTTTTACCCGTAAACATCAGCGAAAATATATCGGACATGGGAATATGAACCGAGCCGAAAGCCATATTCAACACCATAAGAACAACTGTTAACATAAGGCTTGTGATCAATACTATTACTACCCGTTTATTCCCTTTAATTATCATTCCAATCTTTCATAAAAACAGGGTTCATATCCGGGCAATATCTCCGGATGAAAAAAATGAACATAATCGGCAATAAGCACATCCGGTTTCACAGCAGCCTCTTCGTAATATGGTTTTTCGCGAATATTGCAAAGCAACACATTACCATCTCTTGTTGCCTTAAAATCTGAATAGCGTACATCCTGCTGCAAAAAACCTTTCAGCGTAAGCCCCTTATTTTCAGGATGTACTACCCGCCAAAAATCTGCACTATGCGCCTTTTGATAAACGGTCTCGAAATCCACCGGATAAGCCCCTTGTTGCTCATCCTTAATCACATAATCGGCCCCGGCATCGTTAAAAAGATGTGCATAAAAACTGTCGCCCCCGGGGACATACCAGGAACCCGATCGCATCTTTCCGGAAAAAACAGTTGGCCGTTCTTCCAGAACTGCCACCTGCTCCTTTAAATCGTTGTAGCGGGTGGCAATCTTATTGAAAACAGAGTCGGCTTCCGCTTCTTTCCCTACAAAAAGGGCCATCATTTTCAGCCATTCAGCCCTTCCCAGGGGAGTCATTTCATTGAAAGCCGCCATGGGAATCAGGGGAATGTCCATATTTCTCAACACATCATAACCGCCCGACTTAAAAGGAGAAACAAAAATCACATCAGGATTCAACGCAGCAATAACTTCCAGATTAAAACTCCCCTCCTTGCCGATTCTCTTTACCTTACCGGAGGCCACTCTTTCATTCATCTCTTCATTAAACAGATATCTGCTGCTATTGATGGCCACGATGTCATCGATATCATCCAGTGCAAAAAAGTAGGCCAGCTGGGTGGAGGTAACGCATACAATCTTTTTACAGGGCACCTGAATAGCATTGGGATTGGAAGCAGCCTCCATACTGTCCTTTACCAGGATAAACTCTCTGGAAGTCTGCTCGGAATGATGCTCATCCAAATAAATCTTCAGAACCATACGATCCCCTTGTTTCTTTAAGGAGAACTCCCGGGCATAATCCAGCTTTATCTCCTCAACGGTTACTTCCGGGTCTTGATTATCTGCTTTTTTTAAGCTGCAGCCGGCAACCAGGATCATACAGATCAAAATAAAAAACATTCTATAATGCATCCAAAGCCTCCTTTAAATGATCAATCCATATTTCAACAACCTCATCATACTCAGCCAGTCCCTTCATTACGATCTCTACCTCAAACCCTTTGGCCTCCAGTTGCGACTTCCAACTGTCCTGCTCATTACCGGCCATGTCATTATGAGCATGATCGCCGGCTACCGACATAAAAGGAACCAGTTTAACGGCCTGATATCCTCCTGCATCCAGCCTGCTCATTACATCATCCAGAAGAGGAAAACCTTCCACTGTGCCTATAAAATGATCAGGAGAAAGTTCATCCAGGTAATACTGAAAAGCAGGATAATAAACATTAGCATCGTGATGAGACCCATGTCCCATCAGCAAAACAGCTTCTTTTTTATTGTCAGAAGCAGGGAATGTTTCGCAAATAAAATTTGCCATTCGCTGCATATCCTGATGGTCACTAAGTAAAGGGCTGCCGATAGTGGTTTTTTCTATGCCCTTTGGAATTCCGGAGAAAGCCTCTACTGTTTTCAACACATCATGAAACTCAGATCCCGGAATAAAATGTAAAGATTGCCCAGCCACATGAGTATAGCCGGCCTCTCCCATTTTGGCAAGAGCCTCCGCCGGCGAGTCGGTATGAATCCCCTGACCCTTGAGTTTTTGGCGGATAAACTTTGCAGTATAGGCCCAATGTACATCTACTTCCGGCCATTGCTTTTTAAACATTTCATCAATGTGATCAAAGGTTTTTCGGGCTTCCGGGAAGCTGGTTCCGAATGTAATTAACAAAATTCCTTTTTTCGGAGGATTTGACTGAGCATTTATACCCATACTACAACTCATCAGGGTTATTAAGCCTGTTAAAATTAACTTTTTCATGTTTTCCTGCTTTTTTAATCCGGTTCAACTATCTGGAAAAATTGATGTTCATAGCAAGAAAATAAGTCCGCCCCGGTGTCAGTGTACCATAATGAACCCCGAAAGGGCGGTCATCTACAAAATCAAAGACATTATCGATTCCGGCGGAGATTTCAAAAATAAAATCCCCCATTCCGATAAAACGATGACGAGTGACAAAGTCCCAAATATTATAAGCTTTAGCATTTCCATCCTCGTAATACTTCTCATCCTGTAAACGGCCGTTAACATTGGCATTTAGATGGTACTTTTTCCAGTGACGACCATAACCTAACCTCACATTTCCATAGTGCTTAGCTACACCTTCCAGACGTGTATCCGAAGTCAGATTCATTCCATCTACAAGACTGTAACCACCACCAACAGTAAAACCGTAACCGGCTTTCACATCAAACAGGAAATCAACCCCCTGAGTGCGGGCCTCTTCAATATTGAAGTGCTTTCTTCTGGTTTTAATTCCTTTTTCATCATCTCCGGACTGCAAATCAATCGTTTCGTAATCAATCATGTTATTTACATTGTTACGGTATCCGGTAATACTTGCAGATAGCACTCCTGAATTGTACTCTATACCCGTAGAGACAAAATCCGATTGCTGAGGCTCCAACTCAGTGTTTCCAAGGTAGAGTCTGCCACGCTTTTCGTACTCGTAATAAAGTTCTTTAAGGGTTGGTGCTTTATATCCCAGCCCGTATGTCCCACGCAGATTGAAATCCCTAATCTTGTACAAAACTGAAATTTTAGGGGTAAAGGCATTCCCAAACTCTTTGTGTTTCACGTATCGGACGCCTGCAACTACATCCAGCACATCAAAAAAGGTAAGTTCTTCCTGAGCATAAACAGCTGTTGTGTAGGCATCCGCGCTTCCTCCAGCAAGCCGGCCGTCAGAATACATTTGTTCATTTTTGTAATCAATACCCACGGAAAGTTTGTTATCAGCAGAAATGTTTTTATAATACTTTACCTGCACTTCGTCCAGCCGTTGATCATTATTCTCCGTGCGGTCGCCTTTTTTATAATCCTGGTAATCCTGGTTGTATTTATAGTAATAAAGATATTGGTCATGATGATAATCAATCGATATAAAATCGCGACCTCCCATCCTGTATTTGGCTCCTGCACCGTAGGTATAATCCTCAAAATTGTATCCGTAACTACCAACCGTTGGCTCACGAAACATATCCTTTTCATACATTGATCCTTCGGCATATACATTTAAACGAGGTGTGGCATCAAAATCCAGTTTTTGAGTCAATGAATAATCCTCATATGCCTTCATTGCCTTTTCGTCAGTTTGCACCAACTCTCCGTCATCCTCCTCATATTCACTCAGTTGCCAGCCATCGCTGCTCTTATGTGAAAAGGAAGTATGAGATTTGAATTTACCCGTATTCAAAATAAGCATGTTGTTTTGCTGCAGGGTATTATAGCTGCGAATGCGGGTTGTATTAGAAATATTCACCTTTTGATGCGATTCTTTGGTAATAATATTTACCACCCCTGCAATAGCATCAGAACCATATAGCAATGAAGAAGCACCTTTAAGGATTTCCACCCGTTCTATATTATCCGGGTTAATACGATTCAGATCGGTATTTCCCCCCATATCTCCATACATTCTCTTTCCGTTAAGCAACACCACAATGTAATCGTCTCTCAGTCCATTCAGGGTCATAAAAGAGCCCATTGTATTGGGGTTAAAATCGAAAGAAGGACTGAGCGACATCATGAGATCCTCAAAATCATTCGCCGCGACACTTTTTACAGCTTTAGCATTCAGTAATTCAGTGGGAACAGGAGCATTTTTCAGATGATGGGCCGTTCCGGTACCGGTTACAACGACTTCACCAAGATTGGAAGTGGATTCTTCCATTTGAACCTGCAAATCAACGCTTTTATCATCTATGCTCACATTTTTTCTGATACGCTGATAACCGGAAAAAGAAATGATCAGCTCATAGTTTCCCGGCTTTAAATTTTTCAACTGAAAGTCACCCTGATTATTGGTTGCTGTACCAACGGTGGTTCCCTCAAGATAAACATGAGCACCCGGAAGGGGTTGATCTGATTTTTTAGTAGTGATTTTCCCCGAAAGAGAGGTTGTTTGTGCAATCAGGGACACAGATATCCCCAGAAACAATGCCATACAGGCAAAATAAAATTTCAGCATGGTTAAAATAATTTTAATTAATTATTCCACCTTGCTATCCATACGTAAAAGAAAAACATGCCGAACACGCGCGCAAAATGTCCTGAACACATACTTCTAACCCGGAAGCAAAATGTTAATTGATTTAAATGTATTCTGGCAGGTTTTCTGACTTACTCTGATTTGAATCGCCTTCCCGGAATCATTGATCAATTATCAATGATCAGTTATCAATTATCAATTTACATTGGTAATTGTTGCCTGTTTCCAGTGGCAAAAGTATTATTCAAACCATTTTAAAGAGCTTACAGCTGCGGGTACAGCTCCGGATTTACACCGGATTCCCTTTTCACCGGAAATGAAGAAATCATTACCGGTCACCAAAATCAGCGGCAAATATATTTATATTTTATCAATATGAAAGGAATATGAAGTTATGTTTTCAAAATTCTATCACAAAAGACTATCCACAAGACCGTAGTTATCCACACAAAATCAACACATTACAATCATTCTCAAAAAACCAGGTGCCCCGGAGTTTTCATCACAAATGCAGAACTGTTCAAAATAAGACTTTCTATAATTTTCACATATTTCATTTCAGGCAGAGATGAAAAAGATGCCATTAATGTCAGTAGTTAGTGAATTCTTTAATTGCCGTGGATATTAGATTTTGTTATATTCGTTACAAATCAGAAACCAGTTTAAGATGATATCAAAAACTATAAAGGATGCAATAGTTCAAGCTTTAAGGCCTTTTAACCCTGAACAAGTAATCCTTTTCGGAAGTTTTGCTTACGGTTCTCCCCAGAAAGACAGTGACATCGACATCTTTGTAATAAAAGATATTTCTGAAAATGAAGTAAGAGATTACCGGGTAAACATTAATAAAACTCTTTGGAAGCAACTAAAAAATGAAGAGCATCCAATAGATGTTCTGGTTGATAGTCCCCTTCGCATTCAACAAAGAATAAAAAACGGAGACAAATTCCATCAGGAAATCATCAGCAAAGGGGAAAGTCTTTATGAACAATAAAGCAATGGCATCGGAATGGTTAAGTTTAGCGACCAAGAATTAAGAAACCGCTGAACTGTTGCTTAGTTTGCATCACTACACCGATGTTATTGCAATAGAGATTCACCAAACAATAGAGAAAGCAATCAAATCGTTGTATGCTTATAATAATTCTCAATTTCCCCGCACTCATTACATTCCCAAACTTATTGATTATGCTTCTTCATATGTAAGCATTCCTGATATCGATAAAAATGACCTATTTATCATTAACGATTACTATTTAAATGCCAGATATCCAGGGCCAAAATACTTTCTGCCATCTGAGGAAGAAGTCTCTCAAAATCTCGCTTTAGCAAAACGAATACTTCAATCAATTCAAACTTTTATAAATCAAAATTAATTTTCAGAAAAAGCCCCAAAAGAAAATTCTTCCGGGGCTTCAAAATCAACAATATTCTGATAAACCTAACCTGGACAAGCCAGTACCAAACAAGTAATAGAGTTGAAAAAAATGCATCATAAGTAA
>CAYOFH010000027.1:17948-24445 GCA_964403175.1 uncultured Marinilabiliaceae bacterium | reverse complement strand
TGGACAAGCCAGTACCAAACAAGTAATAGAGTTGAAAAAAATGCATCATAAGTAAGAAACCAATTACTAGTCTCCGGTATAAACTTTCAATTCTGTTTTACCCTCCAGCGGATTTTCTTTCAATTCAAAAACTTCGTCTTCCAGTGTTAAAAGTATGCATAAAAATGCCGTAACCACGACTACTCAGGAAAAACGGAATGGGCTTGTAACTGGTTTCATTCTGAGTGCCATTGGCATCATCCACCCAAAGAACCACTTTTTGTCCTCTTTTGTCCAACTCGGTGTATTGCTCTCCAAAACCAAATATTTTCTCATCAGGCAGAAGATTAAAAGTAGCAGAAAAATTAATTAGTCATTTCACACCTGGAACAGATGTAGCTTCTTTAGCTTCAATAACCAATTCGGCAGTTTTTAAATTTTTTGATTTGGCGGTAAGCTTAATCTCTCCTGTACCACCGGTTGATTGCACGATTACCTGTGCCAAACCGTTAAAAGTTTTACGCTGCCAGGGCTCAGCAGAAATAATTACCTGCAGCTTTCCGGGCTCGGTATTAACTGTTGACCAGGGATTCTCTTTCACAAAAGGCGTGGCAACAACCACCACCCTGTTGATGCCGGCTTTGAGGTAGTCTGATTTCAGTTCATAAACCGCCTGATAGTCAGAAATATTATCTGTAACAAGCTGTCCGTTTATGTAAATGGCCTGGTCGTCTCCAATACTCCGAAACATCCAATTGATTTGACCATTAACATCCTCTTCTTCCAGACTGAACTGTCCGACAAAAATTGTTTTTTCAGATTCTGTTCCCGGTTCCAGTCCGTCATTATTCAAGGCATCGTCGAGTCCCTGAACATTAAATGCCGGATTAAGCACTTCCTGAATATCTGATTCTGATGCCAAAGTCTGTTTCCAGTTACTAAAAGAGACCGTCTTATAAGTATCAATAAAACGATCCTTTTCGTGCGAAGTCGGATCTCCGTTACCCACACCAATAATCTCACCGGGGCCGTCTATTTCAAAAACCACATTGCGATTGGCATCGGGTACTACCCGGCCCTTTTCATCTGTCACCTGCACAGTAACTATTGAAACATCTTTTCCGTTACCATTAATGCTCTTCTGATTGACTGTCAGACCAACCTTTTTAGACTCACCGGTAGTCTCTACTATTTCGGTGGCTGCTTTTTTGCCGTCCTGGTAAGCCACAGCTTTCAACTTGCCGGCTTCGTAGGGCACTTTCCACTCCAGATGGCTGTTGGGTTCCATCTTCTGACGGCCAAAGCTTTCTCCATTGGCAAAAAGCTCCACTTCATCGTAATTACTGTACACCCAAACATCAATTTCTTCCCCTTCGCGACCTTCCCAGTTCCAGTGCGGCAAAATGTGCAGCACATCCTTATCGCTCCACCACGATTTCAGGTACCAAACGTTATCTTTGGGAAACCCACACAAATCGAACATTCCGAAATACGAAAGCACCGAAGGATATTGGAAAGGTGTGGATTCACCACGATAGTCAAAACCTGTCCAGATACACATACCAGCCAGATAATCTCTCTCGGCATAATGCTGCCATCCCTGCTGAATACTCATAAAGCCGGAAGGAGTAGGAACATCATAGGCTTTCAGATATTGTTCCTCCTGATCGTCCACATAAATGCCACGCGTGGTATTGGTCGACCCCTGCTCGGTACCCAGAGATGCCTGCCAGGGAAATTTCTCATGATGTTCGTCAGTGTCGCCATGACGAAGGTAATTGTACCCCATCACTTCGATCACAGAAGAGATACCGGCACCCCACGAACCGCTCACTGCTGCATTAGCCGGACGGGTTGTGTCGAGTGTCTTCAGATAAGCCTGCATGTTTTGCGCCATCATAGCACCGCGTTCTCCATTCTCTATCATCCATTCTTCATTTCCGATAGACCACAGCACCACAGAAGGATGATTACGATCACGAATTACCAATCGCTTCAAATATTCCAGCATATAATCTGTGGTTCCCATCAGGCGGTTTTCATTGAGCACCAACATGCCAATACGGTCACAGGCCTCAAGCAAAGCAGGTGTTGGCGGATAATGAGCTGTCCGGTAAGCATTGTTTCCCATATCTTTCAGCTGCTTCAGTCGCCATTCATGCAAACCATCAGGAATAGCTGTTCCTACGCCGGCATGGTTCTGGTGGTTATTGGTACCCTTAATTTTAACATGACGTCCGTTCAGGAAAAACCCTTCATCGGGATCCCATTTAATAGTACGGATGCCAAAAGTAGTTTTGTATTCATCAGTCACCTCACCATTGCTGCGAATGGTTGTTACCAATTCATAAAGATGAGGATCATCAAGATCCCACAAATGTGGATTATCTACGTTAAATTCAAAAGTGTATTCATCGGTAATCATTGATTCCAGCTTGTGCCCTTTGGATGAGTCTGTGGCAACCACATCACCTTTAGCATTTACAATTTTGTTCTCAATGATAAATGAGGAAGGCTCCAGGTATTTGTTCTTAACTTTAACACGCGCAGTGACGACTGCCCCGTCTTCTTCAACTTCAGAAGTAACAAAAGTTCCGTACTGAGGCACAAACAGAGGCTCCACCTTAGTCATCCAAACGTGGCGGTAAATTCCGGCACCTTCGTAAAACCAACCTTCTTCCATGCTGGCATCCACACGAACAGACACCACATTCTCTCCGCCATAATTCAGGTACTCGGAAACATCGTAAGAAAAACTGGTATATCCACTGGGCTCATTTCCACAATAGAAACCATTGACCCATACCTCAGAATCCCTGTAAACACCATCGAACTCCAGAAAGATACGTTTCCCTTTATCCGACTCAGAAATGGAAAATGACTTGCGATACCAACCCACACTGGTATCCGGAAATCCGGGACCTACTTTTTTGTATCCGTGACTATGACTTGCATCACCTGAGAAACCCATTTCGGCAGCCCAGTCGTGTGGCAAATCGAGGTTACGCCATGTGCGATCGTCAAAATCTTCAGATGCTGCTCCATCACCATATCCTGCTTTGGCCAGGTAGGTGAAATAGCTGGTTCCCACGTTAAAATCCTTTTCCACATCGTGCGGATGTCCAAAAGCAAATTTCCAGTCGGAATTCATTAATAAACGCTCGCGGGGTGAGGCTGATATCAATAAAGGTATGGTCAGTAAAATGACCAGAGTAAATAGTTTTATTGTGTGTGTTTGCATATTTGAATTGTTTTTTATCGTAGTGTTGTGTCTTTCGGATACTTTAACTTATGTTTTTGATTTCGTTGAACTTTTATCATAAATAATCCGAGTTATCAAAAGCATTTCCCAAAAGGGATTTCATCCCTTAAACCCTGAATTACTATTTTGTCTTGATGCAAAAAAGTAATCAAAAAAATTATTAACATGATTATTGCTACACTCGACAATATTCAAGCAAGCTTGATATTGTTCTCGCTAAACGCAATAATTCAAGACTTAGCCAGCTTTCGCTCTAAAAACTACGGTTCTTTTATCGTAATCGTCAAAACTCATCTCGCTTGCTGCGCGCACGAAATTCAAACAAAGACAATTTTACGATAAAACAACCTTGTTTTCAGGCTTACCTGCCAAGGTCAGTCCCCTCAAAACAGTGAATCCTTTCAAAGTGATTTATTTCGAATAACAATGAATAAATCAACTTAAAACTCAATATTCATAGTAACAGGTTTATCTTTTTTCAGGTGTAACCGAACAGTATTGGTTTCTTTTCCCCCATCAATTAGAGAATCTTCATTCGAGACTTCGATTTCACCGATCTTCTGAGGCATTTGAACTTCCACTTCCTGATCCACAAATGATTTCAATGTAACCTGTAATCCATCATTATTCCACGATAACTTTTCCATGATGATTTGCCCTCTCAGAGCCATGCCCTCGATACTTCCGGTTTTCCAGTCACCCGGCAACGCAGGCAATAGCTTCACTAGTCCCGGCTCGGAGTATGCCAGAGTACGCATGATTACAGCAGGAAAACCGCCACTCACATCCATATTAAAAAGGTTGCCAGAGTTGTGATAAGTTCCCATTGACGGAGTAAAATAATAACGTGAAATCCAGTTGATAATCTCTCCGGCAATATCACTGTTTCCCAGGTTGGCAGCAATCATCCCCATCTGTGCAAGACCAAAAGCCATTTCACCTCCATTTTCGTGACGGCGGTGCACCATACGGCGCTCAACAGCTTCTCGGGCTGCCGCCATCAGTTCAGGATTTTTTTTAAACTCAGGAGCAATAATTTCATACAAGGCATACAAATGCGAAACATGACGATGCTTGTAATTCTCCTCAAATTTTTCGGGGATCCATTCCGCCAGAGCACCATCTTCATTAATCCGATATTCTGGCATACGGGTAAGCATCTTTTCCCATTTGGCAAGTTGTTTTTTCTTCTCACCAACCAGTTTTCCGGCTTCAATGCTGTTACGTAACAACTCCTTTGCAACCATAACATCCATGGTAGCATCAACAGTAACCTGGGCATTAATGTTATCCGGTGTGTTTTCGGGCGAATAAGATGGTGTGAAAACATATTTTCCATCATCCCCCTCTATCAGAAAATCTTCGTAAAACCATGCAGCCTCACGCATAAACGGATAAATGTGTTCTTTCAGATATTCCTCATCTCCTGTATAGAGGTAATAATCGTACAGAATCCCTGAAGCCCATCCGGCACCACCTGTCCATAATGAAAGAGTCCACTCATCATCAAAGTGAATATTCCACCCGTGCGTACTTGAGTGAGCCGGCAATGCAATACCACGGGCACCAAAGAGGCGGCGTGCATTATCACGATAGTAAGGCATCATACGCTCGTGATAATTCATGTACGCTTTTAGCAACTCAGGAGTATTGGCAGGCAAAAGACAGGATACAGCCACCTCCACATTCCCGTCGTGCGTAAACCCTGAAGACCAGGGAGGAGTCCAGGTTCCACTCCATATTCCCTGCAGATTCGGAGGATTAGTGCCGGTTGAAGATATAATATTATAGCGGGTGGCATCAAACTGTTTTTCAATAATAGCCGGAGAAGTACTTTCCCGGGCTTTCATCACAAGAACCTCGGATTGTAAGTCAGTTTCCGCACTATCAGCCAGATCCAGCTTTACACGATTGAATAGGTCTCCATGAACACCTTTATGAGCAGCAAGCAAAGAAGAATAATCTGAATCCTGATCTTTGAGCGAATCCTTCAAATCATCCATCAGCGACTTCTCAAATTCATAATTGGGCACCACCTGCATCAACACCAGTATTTCGTCGGCATTTTCGATATTCATGCGATCCCCCTGATAAGAAACCTGTCCTCCGGAATGAATAACCCGGGCAACACCCTGAAAACCATCAGGAATCCCGTCCCATTTTCTTTTAAATTCAGTGGAATAAGTCAAAAAACCGTCTCCGGCAGATGTTTCAACACTCTTAATGGCATTATTGATATATTCCCATTGATCCCATGCAACAGGATGACGCTTCAGCCCCAGTGACGCAGTTACTTTGTCACTGGATGAAATGCGCATCACCAAAAGGCTGTCGGGACGGGAAACAAACAAACTACGCTGGATTAAATTTCCGTTTTGTACCCATTGCACCTTTGTCTCCCCGGTTTGGAAATCAACCATGCGGGAATAATCCTGAATATTTCCGGCAGACATCCGGATATCAATATTACAGAATGGTACATAAGGGTCTATCCACTTCTTTTCTTCATACCCCTCTTTCATACTCTGATCAACAGGTACTTCGGCAGCCTTCCGGTATTTTCCTTCGGCAAGGAGAGACCTGATTTCCTCCAGTCGTGAAGCCTGATCGATGGGCTGCAAAGGAATCCAGTTGGGAAGATAATGCAACGCATGGTTTACAATAACCGTCTCCTGATGCGGATCTCCAAACACCATAGCTCCCAAAGTGCCATTTCCCGATAAAAGAGCAGATTCCCAATCGGGGGCCGGTTTCCAGCTCACAAAACCATGTTCCGGTCTTTCAAAAGTTTGTGAAAAAACTCCATCACTACCCATTATCATTAGTAAAAGGAGAGAAAATGTCACTAAATATTTTTGACTCATAATTCTGTTTTTCAATAGATCGCTAGATTTTAAGATGGTAGATTTAAGTAATTTAGTCGTTAGGCAGTAGTAATTTCTTTTAAAAACGACATACCCAAAGGACTAACATAACCACACAACAAGCACAATTTGAATGATTTAAAGCTTGATGCAAATGGAATATACAAGAAAAATCAAATGCTTCCAGTAAGCTTTATTTTAGCGCAATTACCCCTGATATCGACACATATTTTATTTACAATAAAGGACAAGAGTCCAACAAACCCTAGACATAATTCATTACTTAAAATAATAAGGAAAAGCCTTTACCCTACTGCAAATCTATCTTGACACTTGATTCGGGAAGACCTTCAGCATTAGCTTTCACAATAACCTTCCCGGGCTTTCGTCCG
>CAYOFH010000027.1:0-17848 GCA_964403175.1 uncultured Marinilabiliaceae bacterium | reverse complement strand
TTCGGGAAGACCTTCAGCATTAGCTTTCACAATAACCTTCCCGGGCTTTCGTCCGGACTTAACAATGACCAGACATTTACCATTAAAAGCCTCCCGCTGCGGTGATTGAAAGGAAGTATGATTGGTCTGATCGCCATTACTTGTTGCCACAATAGCAGCTTCCCCATCCAAGCTAAACTTAATCAGATTGTTGGTATGAGGTACCAGGTTACCATCCTTATCAGTTACAAAAGCAGAGACAAAAGCCAGATCATTCCCGTCAGCATTTATGTGTTTTCGATCCACTTCCAGTTTTAAAAGTGCCGGTTCGCCGGCGGTATGAATTTCCTTTTCAGCAACTATTTCTCCCTCTCGACGCGAAACAGCACGAATGGTTCCGGGCTGAAAATCCGTTCTCCACATCACATTAAAGCGATCCTCCGGCTTACTTTTAGCGCCCAATGACTCACCATTCAAAAACAATTCCACCTCATCGGCATGATTGTAATAGGCCCAGATATCAACGGTTTGTCCCTCTTCCCAATTCCAGTGCGGAAACACGTGCAAAACGGTATCCTCTGACCACTCGCTCTTGTAGAAATAATAAGAGTCTTTCGGAAAACCGGCTAAATCTACCATCCCAAAATAAGAACTCCGCGAAGGCCACTGGTAAGGAGTCGGTTCGCCAATATAATCAAAGCCTGTCCAGATAAACATTCCCGACATGTAATCATTGTTTTTGATCAGATTCCACGTATCGGTATGCGTCGATCCCCATGGTGCACGGCAATTATCGTAAGACGAACAGGTGTTTCCGGGATTTCCGTCATAAAAGGGAATGTCCCAGCGTTTGGGCCAGATACGAATGCTGTCTGAAGGCATATCATAATGTCCCCTGGTATGAAGTGACGAATTGGTTTCAGTAGCAATAAATGGTTCGCCGGGAAAAGTCTCCGGAAAATCCAGCCAGTCTTCGTGATGGTAGTTATACCCAACCAGGTCGAGAACACCGGATTTATTTAATGAGTTATCAGGTGAAGGCCCGTTATTTCCGGTAGTAATGGGCCTGGTTTTGTCCAGGTCACGGACAATCGCTGCCAGTTCTCTTGTTATTCTTATTCCGGTGGTATCCCATTGTTCCAGAATTTCGTTTCCGATACTCCAGATCATCACACTTGGATGATTGCGGTCACGCAGAATATGGTCACGCAAATCACGCTCATGCCATTCATCCCAATATAGGGAATAGTCGTAATCGCTTTTTGCTTTGGCCCACATATCAAAAGTCTCATTCATAACGATAAGTCCCATTTTATCGCACAATTCGAGCAATTCAGGAGCGGGAGGATTATGGGCGGTACGAATGGCATTAACCCCCATATCTTTCATGATTTCCAGTTGACGTTCAATAGCTCTGCGATTAACAGCGGCACCCAAAGCACCAAGATCGTGGTGCATACATACACCCTTGATTTTTGTGGATTGATTGTTAAGGAAAAACCCCTTTTCGGGATGAAAGTGAAAATAACGGATTCCAAAATCGGTTTCATACCGGTCAATTACCTGATCGCCTGCTGTTACTTTACTCACCACAGAATAAAGAGCCGGATTCTCAATACTCCATAATTCAGGGTTTTTCATCTCGGCAGAGACATCAATTTTTTTGTTGGCCCCCGATGAAATGCCTATATCGGATGCTTTAGATGAAGCCACTGTTTGTCCGTCAGGAGAAACAATTTCAACCAGTAGCTGGAAAGTAGTATCCTGTTCAAATGCATTACGCACCGTATGTTCAATATTAATTAGAGCTTCATCTTCCGACACCTCCGGAGTCGTCACATAGGTACCCCATTGATCTATATGCAAAGGATTAACTGAGGTGAGCCAAACATTTCGATAAATGCCGGAGCCGGAATACCAGCGCGAATTGGGCTGGACGCTGTTGTCCACTTTTACAGCGATCACATTCTCTTTATCCCCAAAATGAAGATAAGGTGTAAGATCGTACCTGAAAGAGAGGTAACCATTGGGACGTTTGCCCAGATATTGCCCGTTGATCCATACTTCACTGTTCATGTAAACCCCATCGAACTCAATAAAAAACATTTTGCTGTTTTGAGATTCGGGCAGAGTGAATGATTTCCGATACCATCCCATACCTCCGGGGAGAGCTCCTCCTCCGATACCGGCAGGATGTTCCTGACTAAAGGATCCTTCAATGCTCCAGTCGTGAGGCAAATCAAGCCGGCGCCATCCGGAATCATCAAATTCCGGATTAAAGTATCCGTTGTTGTCCAGACTGTCGGACAGGGCGAATTTCCAGTCTGTTGTAAATTTTTTCTTTTTGCGTACTTCGCTCTCTTCATGAGAACATGCGGATAGAAAGAATCCGGCGGCGATAAATATTAAGACAAGAGATCTCATAGTGGTAAGTTGTGTGTGAAAAAAAAGGCCTGATAATCCTCCAATTATCAGGCCTTCTGTTCAATCCAATCTACTCAAAAACTACCTCGACAGCCTGACCTGAATAATCCACCATTTGACCTTTGGCCGTTTCGGGATTAAATCCGACAGACTTATCGGGAGAAACAAATACTACATTAAACTGACGCTCTTCCAGCATTCCTTCGAATGAGCCTTCACGACCGCCAATTGTAAGGGTTTTATTGTAGTTGTTGTATGCAAAAGGAATGGTCGCAAATTTACCTTCCTCGTAGTTATAGTTGGTATTTTCGTCTTCGTAAAGCTCGAAATCACCATTAGCACCGGTATAAACATAAACCGTAATCAGTTCAGGTTTTTTCTCAGTAGTGTACTGAATTTCAGGGCCTGCAGTGATGATGGCACCGGCAGGGGCATACATCGGCATGCGTTCGTAAGGAGCATCCACTGTTTTTGTCTGTCCACCTTCGATGAATTCTCCGGTATAGAAATCATACCATCCTTCATTTTCGGGGAAATAAACCTCGCGGCTACGAGCTTCGTATTCATACACCGGGCAAGCCATCAGGCCTTCACCAAACATATACTGATCGTCGATATTGTAAACGTTTTGATCATCGGTATAATCCATTACCAAACCACGCATCATCGTATAGTTATCGTGATAAATGGCTCCGGTGAGACTGTAAATATAAGGCATCAGGCGATAGCGAAGCTGGTTGTAGTAGAGCATCGACTCATAAGCTTTGTGCCCTTTGGGTGCAATATTCCAGAGTTCGCGGAAGGGATACTGACCATGCACACGGAACAGCGGGGAGAAAGCACCAAACTGATACCAGCGGGTATTCAGCACGCGCCATTCTTTCATATCCTCACTTCCTTCTTTGGCATTCTCATAACGTTTCTCCACGCAGAATCCACCAATATCCATTGTCCAGTAGGGCATTCCTGAAAGAGAGAAATTGATGGCTGCAGGAATCTGAGCTTTCAAATCTTCCCAAACAGTTCCGATGTCACCACTCCAGGTAACAGTACCGAAACGCTGCATTCCGGCAAATCCGGAACGGGTAAGAATGAATACGCGCTCATCTTTCTCCAGTGATCGCTGACCTTCGTAAATTCCTTTGGCATTCATCAGGGCATAGGCATTGAAATACTGAGTCGCAGGCCCCAAATGTGTAGGATTCATCAGTTCTTTACGATATTCCATGCTTGCATTGGAAAGAATATCGGGCTCGGTAGCATCCAGCCACCATGCATCGAAACCTTTGGTATAAAGCTCTTCCTTTATTTGTTCCCAGAAAAGATCACGGGCACCGGGAGAATAAGCATCATAAAACGACCCAACATATCCCGGATAAATCCAGTCTTTAATACTGTCTTCCACAGCCTGACGGTACATCCAGCCATTTTCGTCGAACTCTTTAAAATGCTCGGTATTGTGGTAAAACTTAGGCCAAACGGAAATCATGATGCGGGCATTATTCTCGTGCACCTCATCCACCATGCCGGTAACATCAGGGAAACGTTCTTCATCAAATTTGTGACTCCCCCATTGATCAACAGGCCAGTACGACCAGTCCTGGACAATATTATCGATGGGAATCTCGCGCTCACGGAATTCATGCATCACATCCAGCAATTCTTCCTGGGTTTTGTAACGCTCGCGACTCTGCCAGAATCCCATGGCCCACTTAGGCATTACCTGAGCTTTACCGGTAAGTTCACGATAACGCGAAATCACATCATCCATGGAGTTTCCGGCCATGAAGAAATAGTCGATTTGTTCACCCATTTCACTCCAGAAAGAAATACGCTCCTGCTCAACGGGATCAACCGGTGTAAGGGCTTTCAGACCAACGTAAGACTCTCCGCCATCGGGAATCCAGTCCAGTTTGACATGATATTTTTTCCCCTCTTCCATATCCACCTCAAATTTGGCCACAGAAGGGTTCCAGGCAGTCCGCCAGCGATCGGCAAGTAGTTCTCCGTCAATCCAGATTTTAGTATAACCGGCGTAATACATCAGAAAACGGAAAATACCGCTCTCTTCGGGTTGCAAATGACCTTCCCAGGTTATGCGGGCATTGGTAAAATCAAAACCTTCGGGGAAATTTTCGATGGTCGTCAGATTTTCATAATCGATGGTATTTTCCTGACGAACAGTAAACACGTTACCGGTTTCTTTATCATCAACATAAGTAGCAGTAAGACTTCCCTCTTCCCCGTCGATATTAAAAAGTTTGAACTGATCAATTTGTCCGTAAGGACGGGGGTCTCCCCAACGGGTAAGAGAATAATTATCCCAGAGAATTCCGTAATTTCTTGTGGAAAGAATAACCGGAACAGACACTTTGGTGTTGTATTGAAACAACTCCTCATTCTTTCCTTTGTAGTTAAAATCATGTGCCTGATGCTGTCCAAGACCATAAAGACCTTCATCATCATGCGATTCCCATACCTGGCGAACTTCATATCCTTCCACGCCATCCACTTCCATGGAAGTGATGGTTTTACCGCCATTTTCTTTTTCCTGAAGAATCAGATTTCCATCAGCATCGAAGAAGCGAACCTCTCCTGTGCTCTGTGAAACCTTTGCAGTCACTTTAGAGGTAGACAGAACCAGGTCATCACCTTCTTCCGTCACATCAAAATCAACAGTTTTTTCCAATGGCAGGGCCACAAGACTCTCTTTAGTGCTGAAATCAGCTTCGGCAGTAGCCGAAACCTTAATAATTTCTTCACCATAAGGAGTCAGACGAATGGCGTTTACCGACTCATCAGCAGGGTTTTCGGGATAAACCGTTAAACCGGCATCATCAGCTTTCCAGCCTCCCCCGGAACACCCTAAACTCAGGATCGCAATCAAACCAACTAACAATAATTTTCTCATAACATCAAAATAATAAGCCACTTAAATAAAAAGGCAGTTCTAATATTAAAATTATTTAATTCACACACATAAATCTCAGGAAAGGGTATATAAAATATTCATCTGCTGCTTACAAAGATTGCAAATTAGTGTGAAAATCACACATTTTATTTTAACAAACTCCAATATAACAATAGATCGTTAGACTTTTAGATATAAGATTTAAGCTAAATCATATAACATTGATAATCTGTACTTTAAAATAAAAACCCACTTGCTTGCAAACGCTTGAACTTCAGGTTTTTATTAAAAGTTTAACGAAGTATTGATATAAATTTGTATTCTTTTTCAAAATATTTCTGTCTAACCTGATTCATTTTCATCGTTAAAAATCTTTTCACAAGACAGGCCACCGCGCCTTTCAAATAGTAAAAGTCGTTCATTATTATGACATTCTTTTGAACAGTGACATGTTAGCAATCTACTTTTGCAGGTGCAGACTTTTTTAAAGATTTGGATGAAAAACCTTGCACTTCAAATTAAACTATACGTTTAAATTCTTTTTATTATTGGCTTTTTAAGTGTTTTTCAGCAAACCCTATTTAGTTATTATTTGGACTGGTAGCAGATATTAAGGCGTTTAATGCTCCTTCATCCACTACGCTACCGGTACTTCTGTTAAACAGGGCAAAGCCATTTTCTCCGTCATGCCCGTTGTCCCAGTAAACAGGTATCATCCCATTTTCAATGGCAGCCCTGGTCACATATTCAAGGAAATAATTCCTTGCGGCAATATGATTTTCATATTCTTCTCCGGTAAGACCACTTCTTCGAATAACACCATATTCTCCAAGAATTACAGGCATCCCCTTGTCTGCAAACTGACTCTTTAACTGAGCAAACTGACTGTCAACATGGCTCTCCTGTCCCCAGTCACTTACATCTCCGTCTGCAAAAGGTTCGCCCCATTGAGTAACGCCTCCCGACTCATTAAGTGTAAAATCGTAAGGATCATAGTAATGAACTTCGACAAACAGGCGATTATTGGCAGCATCATAGGGCTCGGAAAAATAATTCAACCCATGTAGGATATTTGTATTATAAGTCTGAACAATTAAATTCCGATAGCCATTCCTGCCACCGGTTGATCGCACAGCATCCACAAAAGTCTGATTAAAGGATTCCTGAACAGTAATGTTTTCCTGTGAAGGATCACCATAGCCGGCACGCACCTCATTTGTTCCGGCAAACAAAAGGCGCTCATCATAATCTCTGAAATAAGTAGCAATTTGTTCCCAATAAGCTTTATGTCTGAGATTTACTTCCTCCTGCTTGTCATAGGTAGGGTGCTCTTCGAGCCATCCGCCATCCCAGTGACTGTTAACAATCACATACAAATCGTTATCGATACAATAATCAACAACCTCTTTAACCCTGGCCAACCAGGAATCTTTAATTTTAGCTGTTTTAGGATCGGCATAACTGTCCCATGCACAAGGAATTCGAACAGTATTAAACCCGGCAGATTTGACAGCATCAATTAATGTTTTTGTGGTTCTGGGATTCCCCCAGCCTGTTTCGCTGTTGGGAACCTCAAGCGAATTGCCGTTATTCCACCCAATACCCATTCCAGCGGCCAATTCGGTAGCAGTCTTTTCAACACCGTCCATGTCCGGATCCACAAAACTTGTATTGTAAGAAGGATATGCAGCACCCTGGAATATTGAAATCTCAACAGGAGGAGCATACTCTGCTATAATTTTAATTTTTGTATTTCTGTCTTCACCCGATTCATTTTTATCGGCTGAAACAGTGATCGTTTCTTTTTCGGTTGAGCCGGAGGTTTTATCTATTTGCAACCAGTCGGCATTGTTTTCTATGCTCCAGTCAGGAGCAGTTGTAGATATTTCAAACGAAGAAGAACTTCCCAATATTTTCAGATCAATATTAGATTGAGAAGCCTCTAAAGAATAGACATATTCGGAAGATTGTTGAAAGACATTAACTTCGACAGGAGCAGCATTTCCCGCATGAATGGTAAGGGTAGCAGAACGTTCTTCGGGTGTTTTCCCATCCACAATAACAGAAATCATTGCTTTCGCAGAAGTTCCGGAAGTGGCTGAAAGCGTCAGCCAATCAGAAGGATTCTCAATCTCCCAGGAAGAAGCATCAGTTTCCAGTGTAAAAACACCTGTTTTCTTATCAGCTTTGATGAGTATTTCCTCAACATCAACACTAAGTAAATTAGTTACTTCATCGTCATCACCACAGGCAGAAAAAAGGAAAGCAAATGCAAATAAAATCAAAAAAGAACCTTTGAGGAATTTCATAGTTGTGTGTAAAAAATGTCAATCAAAAAAATAAATTTAAGGGAGGGCAAATGAGCCCTCCCTTATTTAATTTAACTATTCTACTTTTACCAAATGTACTCCAACACTTTCAGTTTTGTCTTCATTATTTTGTCCAAGCCATATACCTTCAGTGCTGCCGGCAACATCCAGAGCATAAACATTCATTCCGGAAAGTTCAAGCATTCCTGTATAAGCAGTAATGGTAACATCTTCTCCGAATGTCACATAACCACCATCCACACTGTAAGTAGTGTTGTATTCGGTGACAACTTCTGCGCCACCTTCGTACACTACATTGCTAATGGTGCAAGTTCCATTATCGTTAAAAGTAAGCGAAACATTGCCAGAAGCAGCATACTTCTCTTCAGTATTTTCAATTCCCCATCCTGCAAACGTTTCATTCATAGCTGTACCATCGGCAAATTCGTTAAGAACATCAGAAGATGCCCATCCAATCCAGTCACCTGGCACAGTTGCCAGTTCCCATGTACCTACCAGATCAGCAGCAGTAACACCTGAAGCAACAGGATGCGTTGGTGTTTCTTTAATACCATAATCATAGCCTTTCACTGTATAATTATAAAGTAACCATGCAGTACTGGTCTTTTGAGCACCAGATTCATCAAATCCTTCAAACGATCTTTTTACTCTTACCACCAGTGCAGAATCAGAAGCATGCATAATAGTTACATTTCTCAGATCTTCTTCAGTAAACTGACCCTCGCCAACGCGACCTTTATCCATTGGGAAACGCAGTCCTTCACCGAAGGAAATATCAGCCATCTCCTCGCTTAAGGATCCAAGATAACTATACTGCCCTTCAAGCATATTCTCCCAAAGAGTAGCTCCGTCCGCAAGTGTAAGAAAATCAGGGTCACGATCGTATACTTCCATTGAGAAAACTCCTTCAAAAGTTCCGATTTTTTCCTGAGCATCTTCGTTGTAAACATACCCCTCACCTTCTTCATCAGGTACGGCTGTTCCGGTACCAGCCACAACACCATCTTCCAAAGTTAAAGTAACAGTCTTATCAACACCGTCAAAGGAAATCTCTCCTATCTCGGGAGTACCACCCCAGCCATAAATATTGGTTCCACCCCATGGGCCCCATTCTTCACCTTCCTCTGCACCAGCTTCAGAATCTCCATAAAAATCAAGAGGATTATGGAAATAAGCACTGGTATAGGTTGAAGAACTGGTTTCGTTACCAGCATTATCAATAGTAGTTGTTACAACTTCAACAAGATCAAGTTGCCATACTTTTCCACCTTCAGCACCACCGGTCAAAGCGTTCCAAACACCCGACTCCAGAAAAGCCAGATCGCTGCTTTCAATCACCACATCAAACTCTTCTGAAGTCTTTGTCTGACCATCAACGAGCGTATTACAGGTAAACTGATAAGTTCCTTCCATAGGAAGATTTACAGAAACCTCGCCATCTGTAGCATTGTGATCGGTACCATCAATTTCATTACGAAACCATACACTACCGCTCAAAGAGGTGGTAAATACGACATCATTGCCATCTACATTAAAATCAAAATCTTCACCCAAGACAGGCACATCACTGGTTTCCTCCTGCTCTTGTGGATCAGGATCATCATCGTCATCGCAGGCATTGAACGAGACCATCAATAAAGCACTTAATAGTGCAATCATTAAATTAAAACTCAACTTTTTCATAACTTCCATTGATTTAGTTAAAAAATTCCTAATTAATTATTCCCATCCTTCGTTTTGTGAAAGAACACCATCTGAAAGCGTTATTTGATTTTGGGGAATTTGCCATAATCCGCGTGTATTAATTAGATTTTGACCATCGATAACTTTCTGCGTTTCCACGTTACCATCCAACACGGTTCCATTATATGAAACTCTGTTGGCTGCATATTGCAGGGTGCTGTCGTAACGAAGCATATCCCAGTACCAGATACCCTCGAATGCAAATTCTTTTCGACGTTCCTCAAAGATGATGTCTTTATCAACAGAAGAAAGCACATCTGCATCGGGATTAGCCCTCTGACGAACCTGGTTCACGTAATCCACCGCATTGGCACTTCCCAATTCAGCAGCCATCAGCAAAACATCAGAATAACGCATAACAAAATAATCCTGAAACTGACCAATCATGAAGTCAGCAGCCCCGTTATTTACAGCTACACTATTTCCTTCAGCATCACAGGTAGGAACATATTTCTTGGTAAAATACCCGGTGTATTCTTTTACGTCTTTTACCTGCCCGTAATTAATACCTTCTTCACTAACAGCCATAATTGAGGCATCGCGTCTGGCATCGTTCTCATCAAATTCCTGATAAAATTCCGGAACTACGGTATTGGCACCCCAGCCGTCTCCATATCCATATTTTGGGACACTTTCTCCACGAATACCATTCATAACCAACCAGTGGTTACCATCGGTATTGCCGTTGTAGTCACTTGTATAGGTATATTTTATAGAAAAAACTATCTCCTGATTGGCTTCTCCTGCATAGGTATTGGCAGAAATACTATCTCCATTCATAGCCGCCTGATAAGTTGAAGCAGCGGGCCATAAATCAAAGTAGTTATCGACCAGGCCATGGTCGCTTTCTGAAATTACCTCTTCCAGATGAGTGAGCGCCTCTGATTTGGATACAAGACCGACAAGGTCTGACTGACCATAGTACCCGGTATAATAGAGAAAAACGCGACCTAGTAAAGATTTAGCTGCCCATTGGGTGGCATGACCATGCTGTGCGGAAGTGACACTTTCTCGAGTGTTTTCGGCAGCAAAAAGTAAATCTTCAGTAATCAACGTATAAGTGTCTTCGGGATTTGCCGGAGCGATATTTTCTCTGGACTCTGTTTCCAAAAGAGGAATATTCTCAAACATTCGTACCAGGTCGAAATAAAGATATGCTCTCAAGAACCTTGCTTCACCTAATATTTGATTGCGAAGTTCCTCTTTACCCGTCCAGTCGGCATCATCAATTTTCTGAATTAATTTATTAGTCCGGAAGACTCCTTTGTAATAATCAATCCAGTTTTGCTCAAACATATTAAGGTCACCGGGGGAAACACTCTGATCAAATTCATCGAGCATTGGGTACCCGTTTCCATCGCCTGAACCTGTACTTCCAAAGGCAACATCACTCATTATGGATGCCGCAACAGGCATAGCTGTTCCACCCGACCAAATAAGCTGAAGTGCATCGTAACACCCCACGAGTGCCTCACTACATTCTTCAGGACTGGAATAATAGTTACCGTCAGTCTTCTCGGTCAATGGTTCTGTATCTAAGTAGCTTTCATTACAGGAAGTACTGAAAACCACCAATAAAGCGGAAAATATAAATAATAGATTTCTCATTGTACTAACTCATTAAAAGTTTACATTAATTCCAAACAGAATAGTTCGTGGACGAGGATAATATCCAAGGTCAATTCCGGAAGAAAAATTATCAGTTTCTCCGTTGTCTAAGCCATATCCTACTTCAGGATCCATTCCATCGTAACTGGTAAATGTGTGGAGATTCTGAACAGATGTATAAACCCTGAATTTAGAGAAGTATCCCATCTCCATAACTTTAGCCACATCAAATCCGAGGGTAAGGTTACTTATCCGGAAATAATCGCCATCCTGAATAAACAGATCGGAAAACCGATTGTAATTAACATTGGAATTAGTCACGCGCGGAATTCTGTTTGAAGTATCTTCTCCATTCCAGCGATCAAGAACGGCCCTTGTATAATTGGAATACTTATCGGTATGACTCCGATAAGATTGTACAATTTGATTTCCGGCAACACCGTTTCCATTGAGAAATAAATCAAAAGCTCCATAACTCAGGTTTACCGAAAGACCATAAATAAAATCGGGATTTGGATCTCCCAGTTCTACTTTATCATCATCATTAAGCTTTCCATCATTATTTTGATCAACAAAACGTACATCTCCCGGCTTAGCTTTAGGTTGAATTACGGTTCCATCCGGATTGGTATGACCTTGCACTTCACCCGTATTTTGGAATACACCATCTGTTTCATACCCCCAAAAATATCCGATCGGGTGCCCGGACTCGGCCCGGTAGAATTCGGGTGAATTATTAAAAAGTGTATTTCCTGCACCATGAATAATTCCATCTTCGGTAGGGATGTCCTGTACCTCATTCCGGTTATAGGCCCCGTTAAGATTAACTGAATATCTAAAATCACCCAAATTGTTATTATATCCCAAAACAAGCTCCAAACCACTATTAATAACACTTCCCCCATTGATAAAAGGAGCATCGGTACCTGCTGTAGCCAACACTGGTGCAATTACCAACCAATCCTTTGTCGTTTTCTCATACCAGTCAAAATTAACTGTCAGTTGGTTGTTGAGTAAGTTGGCATCAAAACCAATGTTAAGCTGTTCAGAAGTCTCCCATTTAAGATCTTCATTAGAAAGTCTGCTTGGATAAGATCCATTGGTGTTTTCCCCTTCGGTATCCCCAAAAGCATATGTTGCCTGTGTAAATTTGATGGGAGCCATATACTGAAATGAAGAAATATTCTGGTTTCCGTTTTGTCCCCAACTGGCCCGTAGCTTAAAAAAGTTAAGGAAGGAAAGATCTTCCATAAAACTTTCATTCGACATTACCCAACCAGCCGATAATGAAGGAAAGTATCCCCAACGGTTTCCTTCAGCAAATTTGGAAGATCCATCGGCCCTGAAAACCACGTTTAACATGTATGTTTCATCATAGTTGTATTGAACGCGGCCAAAATAGGACAACAATTTATCCTCCGCATCAGGTGCGCCCTGAAGTGACAGTTTTGCCCATTCCTGATTGGTAGTATTGTTTATATAAGCATGATCAAGATCGTCAAAAGCCACATCGGCATTGGAAGAATACATCCATGAACCATTATACTGACGTGAAGACATACCAGCCATTCCTTCAACATTATGTAGTCCAAACCGCTTATTGTAAGTCAGAATATTGTCGAAGTTGTAAGTCAACCCTTTACCCATGCGCTGAGAGGCTTCAGAATAATCGCTGAAAGCATAATCACTTAGCTCATAAATGGGAGTATAAGTTCGTCTCTCATTGGCATAAAAATCAATTCCAAAAGTTGTTTTAAAAGTCAGATCCTCGAAAACATCAATTTCGGCATAAACATCACCCAGTAATTTTTGGTCATTGTTTGTATTCTGGTTTCCCAGCACCATGCTGGCATAAGGATGGCCTTCCTGTGAATTCCAATATGTATTACCGTGTTGATCCACTATAGTAGATGAGGCTGCATTAAAGAAATCGCCATTTTCATCATACATGGGTCGCAGGGGACTAACATTAAAAGCCCCTCTCAGTGTGTTACTGTATTGGTTGCCCACACTAATTCCATTATTATTAGTGTAAGCAAATGTGAGGTGCTGTCCAACACGAACATTTCCTTCAAACAATTCTTTTTCGGAATTGAAGCGTCCGTTGTAGCGCTCGTAAAAGGAATTATCTTTTCCTCCAACGATCCCTTCCTGTCCGGTATAAGAGAGTCCCAGGGAGTATACTCCAGCATCATTTCCACCACTCACATTCAATGAGTAGTTCTGAGTTACCGCATTATCCACAAACATCTCATCCAACCAATCGGTATCCGCAGGGCCACTTTCTGTATAGGAAGGAAGATCACTTAAATTAAAAGGCAAATTAGAAGGACTTCCTCCCGAGTTAATATGCTGCTCATTCATAATCATGCCATATTGCTGGCTGTTGAGCATCTCTATTTCTTTGGCCCGACTTTGCAACCCGTAATACCCATCGAAAGAAACTCTGGTTGTACCTTTTTCCCCCTGTTTGGTAGTAATTAAAACAACACCATTAGCAGCCCGTGATCCGTAAATAGCCGCCGAAGCTGCATCTTTCAGCACATCAATAGATTCAATATCGGAAGGGTTTAGATATCCAATACCTCCCGTTTGCACACCGTCTACAATATAGAGAGGCCCTGAATTTCCAATAGTTCCCAGTCCCCGGATATTCACCTTCATATCTTCACCAGGCTGGCCTGAGGTGGAAGTAATATTAATACCTGCAGCCTGGCCCTGAAGGGCCTGTAGAGGATCAGTACTATTTCTGTTTTCAAGGATATCCCCTTTAACCTGAGAGGTGGCTCCGGTAACCAGTTTCTTTTTCTGAACACCATACCCGACTACCACAACCTCATCAAGACCAGTAATCTGCTCCTGCAAGGAAACATCGATAGAAGAACGTCCTTCCACCGGTACTTCAAGACTCTCAAACCCAATGAATGAAAAAACCAGGGTCGCCTCTTCGCTTACTTCAATTGTATATCGACCATTACCTTCCGTGATAGTACCATTCATAGTACCCTTTTCCAGAACTGAAACCCCCGGAATGGGTTCATTGGACGCATCAGTAACCAAACCGGTTACCTGTTGCTGGGCCATTAACCCCGCACCCGTCATTAGTAAAAACAAAAACAAAATACTTTTTCTTAACATAGCATCGATTTTAAATCTTTGAAAATGGTTTTCTCAACATTCCTTAAGTACATCTAAGCCTTAATCGACTATTGCGTTTTTCAAAGGTATTTTAACACTATTTAAGATTTAAGTCTTTTTGTATCAATGAAGGGGGCATTTAGTATTGAGGAGGGGGCAATATGTATTTCAGAAAGGGGTGAAATGTATTTTATTAAAGGCCTACTAAACTTACTTTCAGGTAATTGAAGCAAAATAAACTTTCTTTGGTATCTCTACCTGTGAATCTTCCGGGCACACATATACGCCGGGCGTGGCTTTCAGACAAGAAGCGATTTTATCAGCTTGATAATAAAACTGATTGTGCACAGTTGTATCCTTAATTAAAAAGATTCATCGCATTTTCTTCAATATTTTGGGTATCAATTGTATTCATAGTAATTACTTTTTTTGATATGTCATCATTAAAACTTTATTATTAGCCCATAGTCAGCCAGTTAACATTAACAAAGTAATTTAAATAACAAAAGCTCCCGGAATGTAGGTTCATGAGGGAAATAAAAATTATTTATGGCCTTAAAAATGGCGATTGTAATATGATTTTTTGTTTTTTTTATGCAACTTGACAAAAAGATTAACGTAATAACTAAATTGTTTAAATTATATTTTCTTTCTAATATATTTTGCATGGAGGAGGCAAATAGTTCATTATTGAAAAATGCTCCGGTAGGGTTCGCTCATCACAAAGTAATTGTAGATAATCAGAACCCGATTGATTCTATAGTTCTTGATATAAATGCAACTTTTGAAAGTATAACTGGACTAAAAGGAGAACACATCATAGGAAAATCTATAATTAAAGAGTTGAGCATCTATGAAAATGACTTTAACTGGTTGGATTATTTTGGAGAGATTGCTGTAAATGATGAAGTTAAAGAGTTTGAGTACTATTCTGAAACAACAAAAAAGTATTATAAAGTTCAGGCATATTCAAATAAGAAGTACTATTTCACAACCATATTTACCGATATAACCGAACAAATACAGAATAAAAAACCATCCCAATCATTTGTAGAAAATTCAGCTACAGTTAAAAAATACCATTTTCTATCAAATATTATTGAAAGTATTGATGATGGAATTAGCATTCTTTCGCCAGAATTGGAAATTCTTTATGTAAATAAAAAGATGAAAGAATGGTACCGGGATAGTATGCCACTTAGAGGAAAGAAATGTTACCAAGCCTATCAAAACAAACAAAAACCTTGCAATATCTGCCCCGCACTGAAAGTGCTAAAAACAGGGAAAACTGAAAGAGATATTATACCGGGACCCTATTCAAATAAAGATTTATATATAGAGGTAGTAGCCTACCCAATGAATAATTCTGCAACTGGTAAGATTGAAGCAATTGTTGAAGTAGTTCGTGATATAACCAGTCAAAAGAAAGCAGAAATTGCTCTAAGCAAGAGTCAGAAAGAATTATGGAATCAGACATACCGTTTATCGTCATTAATTGCGAGCCTGCCCGGTGGCATTATTATTGAAACTCCGGAAAGGAAGATTAAAATGGTTAATCAAAGCTTCTGTAATATGTTTGAAATTGATGCTCCTCCGGAGGCTTTAAAGGATAGTGACTGCCGAATTGCTGCGGAATCTAGTAAAGCACTCTTTTCAGATGAAGAACTTTTTATTCCCCGTATCAACAATATTATTAAAGAGAATAAAACTGTATTAAATGAAGAATTAACCTTAAAAGACGGACGATGCTTTGAAAGAGATTTTGTTCCTGTAGATATTGGTAATGAACAAACCGAAATATTATGGCATTATCGGGATATTAGTGAGCGAAAACAAAGTGAAGAACAATTAATCAGACTTTCTCAAGCAATTCACAATACTTATGATAGCGTGGTAATTTCCGACTTAAATGGGAAAATAGTAGATGTTAATGAAGCGACCCTGCAAATTTATGGTGCTGATACATCAGAAGAAATTCTGGGGAGGAGTGCTTTTGATTTTACAGTGCCAGAAGAAAGGGAAAAAGCAACCGCGGCCTTAGAGAAGACTTTAAAAGAAGGGTGTATTAAAAATTATGAGTTCCTTATTGTAGGCAAGGATGGAAATGATATACCCATCGAAATAAATGCAAATTTAATAAATGATAAAAAAGGAGAACCAATAGGTATTGTGAATGTTATCAGAGACATTACCGAGCGCAAGCGAGCAGAAGAATATTTACAAAAAATAAACGAAGAGTTAGAAAAGGCTAAAGAAAAAGCCCAGGAGAGTGATCAGTTAAAATCTGCTTTTCTTGCCAATATGAGCCATGAAATACGGTCTCCGTTAAATGGGATTATTGGGTTTGCTTCTATAATAGAGGCTAAAACACAGAATAATGATACTATTAACAAATATGCTAATATTATTTCCAATAGTGGCAATCACCTTTTAAACCTTATTAATGATATAATTGACATATCAAAGATTGATGCTGGCCAAATCAGCTTGAACATGGCCCCTGTAAATGTTAATGCGTTGTTAAATGAATTATACAGATTTTTCAAGGCTGAATTGAGATCAGCCAACAGAGAAAAACTTAAACTATACATAGAAATCCCAGAAAGAGAACTTATTGTTAAAACGGATGAAACTCGATTACGTCAAATCTTAATTAATCTGATTGGAAATGCCAAGAAATTCACACACGAAGGTTTTGTTAAATTTGGGTATAGTTTGAATGAAAATGAAATTCAATTCTTTGTGAACGATAGTGGCATTGGTATTCCTGAAGCCAAACAACAACATATCTTTGAGCGCTTCAGACAAGCCAGTAACTCTACGGAAAAAAAATACGGGGGAACAGGCTTAGGATTAGCTATAGCCAAATCTTGTTCTGAATTATTAGGTGGCAAGATATGGTTGGAATCTGAAGAAAATGTAGGTACTACTTTCTTTTTCACAATACCTTTATATAAATCTGAAAAGCCTATAAATGAAAACGAAAAGTATGATTTGGATGATATAAAATTTTCAGGTGAAAACATTTTAATAGCCGAAGATGATCCCGTAAGTTATGAGTATTTGAATGAATTATTATCAGAATACAATCTAAAACTATCACGCACTAAAACAGGACGGGAAACGGTGGAGAAAGCCCTTTCAGATGATAGTATCAAATTGGTGTTAATGGATATTGAAATGCCGGAATTAAATGGATGGGAGGCTACAACACAAATAAAAAAGTACAAACCTACATTGCCCATAATTGCTCAAACTGCTTATGCAACTACAGATGACAGGGAAAAAAGTTTAAGAGTTGGCTGTGACGCTTATATCTCCAAACCAATCAAGCATGATGAATTAATCAGGTTAATTTATGAAAATGTTTCAAAAGCTTCAGGTGAATAACTCACAACGGCACAATCCACTATATGTCCGGTAATATTCTCAGCAAATAAAAATGTATCAAAACCGGGCACTTGGGAGGCTGGAATCCGGTTTAAAAGGATTATTGAATTGTATTGGTGTTGCACGGCATTTTATTCGCAAAATTTTTCCTGTTTTGTGGCTCAGCTATCCTTTGTTGGAATTTTCCAAGTTCTACTGGAATCTCTTGGAATTAGTTGGAGCTTTCCGGAAATTTCTTTAAGGAAATAATCTACATTGGCCTTAAAATGCTCGTAACGATCTTCTTTGTAGGATGGGTTCCCGGCATGAAACTTTCCTTCCAGAA
>CAYOFH010000026.1:5273-31961 GCA_964403175.1 uncultured Marinilabiliaceae bacterium | reverse complement strand
TCAGTTTAGTAATAAAAAAATTAGACATCGTAAACTGAATTACTTATATTTATTAGAAACGGATTGTGAAAAAATTAATGTTTTAATATTAAATCCTTTATACCACCAATCAATAGATCGTTAGACTTTTAGATTAAGGATTTAAGCTAAATCATATAAAAATGATACTCTGTATTTTAAGATAAAAACTAATTTGCTTACAAACACTTAAGCTTTAGGATTTTATAAAGGTTTAACGAAGTGTTATATCACATAAACTGAGAAAAAAACATTTAATAAACAAACATCAAAAAATATTTGCACATGGACACAATGAAAAACAACACAGGGAAAATTCAGGAGCTACTTGGTAATGAAGCCTCATTACTTGAATTTGACAATCCTAAAATACCCACTGAAAGACTGACCACTCCCGGGCCGGAAGTCGTTGATAAAGTATTTGGTCCAAGTGATCGAAATCCCCAAACACTGATAAATCTTTCCAGGATTTATGATCACGGACGTCTGGGAGGCAGTGGTTACCTGTCAGTTCTGCCCGTTGATCAGGGCATTGAGCACACAGGTGGCAGCTCATTTGCTCCAAATCCGGACTATTTTGATCCCGACAACATCGTCAAACTGGCTATTGAAGGGGGCTGTAATGCCGTGGCTACTACCTTTGGCGGATTGGCTCTGCATGCCCGAAAGTACGCTCATAAAATTCCATTCATTGTAAAAATCAATCACAATGAACTTATGACTTATCCGAACAAATACGACCAGATTATGTTTGGCAGCGTTTCTGAAGCATGGAACCTGGGAGCAGCAGCCGTAGGTGCAACGATTTATTTCGGATCGGAAGAGTCGAACCGTCAGATTATTGAAGTTGCTGAAGCTTTTGAGCAGGCGCATGAACTGGGAATGGCCACCATTTTATGGTGTTATACCCGAAACAGCAATTTTAAAACCGATAAAAAAGACTACCATACTGCCGCCGACCTTACAGCTCAAGCCAATCATCTGGGAGTTACCATAAAAGCCGACGTCATAAAACAAAAATTACCAACGACCAACGGTGGTTTTTCTGATCTGAAGTTTGGCAAAACACACCCCGACATGTACGACAAACTGGCATCTGAGCATCCCATTGACTTGTGTCGATATCAGGTAGCCAATTGCTACATGGGGAAAATTGGACTCATAAATTCCGGCGGAGCCTCTTCGGGTGCCGGAGATTTTGCTGCCGCAGCAAGAACCGCAGTTATTAACAAGAGAGCCGGAGGATCAGGATTAATCTCCGGGCGTAAAGCTTTTCAGCGTCCTATGAAAGATGGCATAGAACTGCTGAACCTTATTCAGGATGTTTATCTGAATAAGGATATAACTGTTGCGTGATAAAAGTAAGTTTCTTAGTCAGTAGCCAGTAGTCAGTAGTGATTGCTTTTAACTACGACATGCCTAAATGTCTAATTAAATCATATAAATTGCACATTTTAAATGATTTATGCTTTTACTTAGATAAAAGTAATTTAGTCGTTAGGCAGAAGGCAGTAGTGATTTCTTTTAACTACGACAATACCTAAAGGTCTAACAAAAGCATGTAACTTGAACATTTTAAATTTGAAGAGAGGGGGAAGATGGGTTGTTTATAGGTTTTACCTAAAAGCAACCCATCTTCCCCCTTTTAATATCCGACAACCGTGATGCAGCAATCTATTTTCTTTAACCGGAGACCAATCATTTTAAAATATCATTTATATTTGTTCGCACTCCATTTTTATGAAAAACCTAAACCAAATACAACGATTTAAATGAATGCTGATTTTCTTCTGATCATAGGTGTTTTTGAGGCTCTTTTCCTGGGAATTCTGGTTCTTTCCAAAAAAGGGAAAAAAATATCAGATCATCTACTTTCATCCATCTTGTTACTCAATGCGCTTACCATTTTTTTGAGTTGGATAGAGATGTACAACCGAAACAACGGCTATCCTTTTCCTGAATTGATTAATGCCTCTACACCATTTATATTGTTACACGGACCCCTATTGTGGCTCTATGTAAAATCATTGACCTCCGAGAATTTCCGATTCAAAATCATTCATGTAATTCATCTAATTCCGTTTATTTTAGTGACACTTCTTCTGGGATTATCAACATACGGAATGCCAGCAGAGAAAAGAATATTAATTGATTCGGAACAACTTTTCAAGGAGCACTGGTTATATCCCATTATCGTTGGAGCCATATTTATCTCTGTGCAATCGTATATTATCCAGGCACTTTTTCATATTAAACAGTATCGCAAAAAAATAAAAAGTTACTTTTCCACTATCGATCATTTTAATCTGAAATGGCTGCGGTTTGTGTTGTTTACAGCCATGGTTTTTTATGGCATCATCAGCCTCACCTATATTTTTGATTTCTTCTTTAATATGCTTCCCTATCAGCTTCTTCAGTTAACCGGCTTTACCATTGCAACCATTTATATCCTGGTTTTAGGTTTCTTCGGTTTGCGACAGGGAAATATTTTCACATCAAACCATATTCACCATATTCCGCAAGAAGAAAAGCATAAATCTCTCCATCCCCTGAAATCTGCTGAAGAAAAATTTATAAAACAACTACTTTTCCACATGGAAGAGAATCAGCCACACCTGGAACCTGAAATCAACCTGGCTCAATTGTCAGAACAGTTATGCGTAAGCCCGGAATATTTATCAGGAATTCTGAACAACAAATTAAATTCCAACTTTTTCGACTTTATTAATCAATACCGCATTGATGCTTTTAAGAAACTCTGCATCGACCAAAAGAAACAAAATCTCACATTATTAGGCATTGCTTATGAATGTGGATTCAATTCAAAAGCTACATTCAACAGAGTATTCAAAAAGCGTACAGGCCTTACGCCTGGCGAATATGCCAGACAGGTCTCAGAAAAATGAGCCCTCATTTCGGGCATCTTACCGTAAAATGAGTCCTCTTATTTGGAAAAAGAGACTTTCGGAAAAACCGGTCGTTCTTTCTTTGCATCAAAAACAAAATCATGCAAACAAGAACAATCACAATTCTGGTTCTAACATTATTTTTTATTGGAAGTTGTAAATCCCCTTTCAAGGCCTCAGAGGATGCCTCATCTTGGAACTCTTTGGAATTAAAAGTCCAGGCAGGCGGAAATAAAGGTGGCATAACAGAAAACACGGATATTGCCAATGAACCCGGAGCCGGAGTGGATGCATTTAGTGGCGCTACACAAACAGGATTTAACCTGGGTGCAAGAATAGCCTTACCCGTTAAGAGTAATGCCGTGGAAACCGGAATTGACATCATGCACAATCGCCAAACGTTTACCTACAATGATCCGGAGCATGACTTTCTGGGAATACGGGATCTTGGATTAACTCAGTTAATGATGCCCCTCACCTGGAATTTCGGAATAATTAATCACCCACAAAACGGCCGTCAACTGGAACTAAAATTTGGTCCGGTAATTCAATACAATATACTGGATGTATCCGACCCGGGAACCCGGCTGCCGGATTACGACTTTAACAGTTTTTCGGCAGGTTTTTCGGCAGGCCTTGCAGCATCTCCCCTGGTATTTAACAATGGTTCAAAACTGGGCTTTTATATCGAATGTTACCGTGGAAGTCAGATCTATAAAGATTTTTACAACCAATCCGGATTTGAAGAACCCGGATCAAGCTTCGCTAAATTCGGGATTGTCTATCAGTTCAAAAACTTGAGGTTAAAACAGCAACAATAAAAAACCCATCAAACATGAAGACAGCAATTATTTATGCTTCAAAGCACGGAACCAGCCAAAAGGTGGCTGAGGAATTATCACGGCTCATGCACCAGCATGACGTTACTCTTCTTAACATTGGGAAACACCATAAGATTGATCTCTCTCCATACGATCAAATTATTATTGGAGGTTCTATTCATGCAGGAACGATACAGCAAACCTTACGAAAATTCATGGAAAGCAACACGGCCTCTCTTCTTCAAAAACAGCTTGCACTTTTTCTTTGCTGCATGTATGAGCAGGAAGCCCAAAACCAGTTCAACCAGGCATTTCCGGAAATATTGAGGCATCATGCAAAAAGTTGTCAATATGTCGGAGGAGAGTTCCTTTTTGAAAAAATGAATTTTCTTGAAAAACTAATGACACGGAAAATTGCAGGAGTAAACCGGTCCGTTTCAAAAATCGAACATGAAAGAATAAAAAAAATGGTTCGGGAAATGAGTTAAAACTCCTGATACATTACCCCCTCATCACATTATCAAACTCTCGCCACAGATTGTCATCCTTTGGAGTAGGCGCCACTATCACAACCTGTTCCTGCTTTACAGGATGCACAAATTCGATGCGACGGGCATGCAGTGTAATGCCACCACCTTTATTGGAACGTGAGAATCCATATTTCAGGTCTCCTTTAATAGGACATCCTATCTTAGCCAACTGACTGCGAATCTGATGGTGCCGCCCTGTTTGCAAATCAATTTCAAGAAGATGATAATTGGAAGTGCTGGAGATCAGGCGATATTTGAGCACTCCCTCTTTTGAACCAAGACGTTTTTTAGGAAATGCGTATGATTTATTTTTATTACTGTCTTTCAGCAGAAAATGGCGCAATTCTCCCTCATCCTGGGGAGGTAATTCTTTAACAACCGCCCAATAAGTCTTTTTCACTTCCTTTTCCTGAAACATTTTATTCATGCGACTCAGGGCCTTACTGGTGCGGGCAAACAAAACCACTCCACTTACAGGACGATCCAGACGATGAACAACTCCGAGAAAGACATCCCCGGGTTTATTATACTTCTTCTTAATATAAGTTTTTACTTTTTCACTAAGGGGCTCATCACCTGTTTCGTCTCCCTGAACCAGATCAGATCCGGTTTTATTTACAGCAATCAGGTGGTTGTCTTCGAATAACACTTCTAAATTCATGGTGATAATTTAATATTCCAGCCAGCCTTTTATAGCCGGTCATAGTGATTATAAAAAGCTCAATACAAAAAACTGGCAGATTCCCGGTCACAAAGCAGAGTAGGCCGGACTTATTAATTGATAAAGCGTAAAAATTAATACTGCTCCCGTTTATTAGGAAAATCACCGGACTTAACATCTTCAATATACCCTCCTACTGCACCGGTAATTTCGGCGAATAAATTGTGATAACGTCGCAAAAAACGAGGAGAAAAAGCCTGATTGATGCCAAGCATATCGTGTAACACAAGCACCTGCCCGTCCACTCCGTTGCCGGCTCCAATTCCAATAACAGGAATTTTTAATTCTGACGCAACCTGAGTTGCCAGTTTTGCAGGAATTTTTTCCAGTACTAACCCAAAACAACCTGCATCTTCGAGCAAGTGAGCATCTTCAATAAGCTTTTTTGCTTCTTCTTCCTGACGTGCACGTACCGTATAGGTTCCAAATTTATGAATAGACTGGGGAGTAAGCCCGAGGTGTCCCATCACCGGGATACCTGCAGAAAGTATCCGTTTTACTGACTCTACAATTTCCACACCTCCCTCAAGTTTAATGGCATCAGCTGCTGTTTCTTTCATTATGCGAATAGCAGAATGAAGTGCCTCGCGACTGTTGCCCTGATAAGAACCAAAAGGTAAATCAACAATAACAAGAGCTGTTTTAACAGCCCTCACAACTGAGGCCCCGTGGTAAATCATCTGGTCCAGAGTAATGGGCAAAGTAGTTTCCCAACCGGCCATCACATTGGAAGCCGAGTCCCCTACCAATACAACATCAACTCCGGCCTGATCAACAATGCCGGCCAAAGAATAATCATAGGCGGTGAGCATGGAAATTTTATCACCCTTCATTTTCATCTCACTTAAAACATGGGTCGTCACCTTTTTGGGACGTTCATTTGCAGCTGACATAATTCTATTCTTTTTTTACTAAATGGCAAAGGTACCACTTTAACCTGAACTATTCATAAATTATCTGTTACGATGCCCAACCATTAACAAAATACGGACGTTCTCAATCAATAGATCGTTAGACTTTTAGATTAAGGATTTAAGCTAAATCATATAACATTGATAATCTGTACTTTAAGGCAAAAACTCACTCGTTTACAAACGCTTGAACTTCAGGCTTATATAAAAGCATAACGAAGTATTGTCAATAAAAGTGATTCGAAAACAATTCACTATTTCCTTCATTATTTTTATCTGCGATTGACAATATTTCCTGAGAGGTCTGAAAATAAATATGTTTTACTAAATTTGCATTAAAGCAAACCGGAGAACCTCCCATGACAAAATCTTCAATTACAATTAACGACATTGCGCAAGAGTTAAATGTTGCTCCATCTACTGTTTCCAGAGCACTGAACAATAGTCAGAAGATAAGTAATGCTACCAAAAAAAAGATCATAGACAAAGCCGAACAGCTGGGATATAATCTGAATATGATAGCATCAAGCCTTTCACGCCGGAAAACAAATACTATTGGCGTAGTAATCCCGGGAATAGACAGCCATTTCTATAGTCAGGTGGTAAATGGCATTGAAGAACTTGCTTTCACCAAAGGTTACCGAATTTTAATAGCTCAATCCAACGACTCAGCAGCTAAAGAAAGAGAGATTTTCCGTACACTTAGTGCTACCCGCGTTGACGGAGTTATTGCCTGCCTTTCTCTGGAAACAAAAAATACCGACCACATGCATAATCTTACAAAAAATGAGATTCCGCTAGTTCTGTTTAACCGGGTAAATTTTGATTTTCCTTGCCAAAAGGTCATTACTGACAACTATAGTGCAATGACTCAAAGCGTTTCTCACCTGGCACGATCCGGAAATAAGAACATAGCGCATCTGGGAGGACCGGTAAGTTGCAATATCTATAACGAACACTCCAGGGCTTTCAAAGACGCACTTGAAAAAAACAATCTTCCCCTTCATCCTCAATTCCACTTATCTTCCGATTTGACAGAAGAAGACATCACAGAGGCAATGAGAATCTGGTTTTCCCGGAAAACAAAGCCCGATGCCGTCATAACTGCAAATAGCTCTGCGGCTCTTTTTGTCTCCAAACTGGCCAAAGAAATGAATCTTTCCATTCCTGAAGATCTGGCAATAATATCATTGACAAGCGAACCTGCCCTTCGGTTTGTGGAACCTCAGATTACCTCTGTTGAACTTCCCGGGACAGACATGGGCAGAACGTCTATGGAGTTTCTTTTGGGTAAAATAGAAAACCGCGATCAGAATTTCAACACCACCATCAAACCTTTCCAGCTAATTATACGTAACAGTTCCTTTTGCAATCAGTAGCATTGTTTTACTCACGGAAAACACTTCAGATAAACTTTTTTTTTCATGTAATCAGGCAATTTTAGGTGCTTAAGGCTGTAACCTGAACAACATATTGTTTAAGTCGGCTGGTGTTTTAAAAATGACACCCACTTCCTACGGGTTGGAAGCCCTGGATATTTCAGTCTGGGCCAAAGTGAAGCGTCGTCCCGGAATAATTAAAGTTCAAAATGAATGCGTACTGATAAGAGCAGATTTATCATTTTTGTTTTTTTGTTATTTTTTGTTTTATCCAATAAGTTAATTTTATTTATGCAATCGGTTGCATAACATCAAATATTTTCCAACTTTTGTTTAACTCTTAGTGTTACAGATTAGCAACTGACTCACCAAATTAATGTGCAACCATATGAAAAAACATATTTCCCTCACTTTTCCACTGGCAGTTTACCTTGCTTTATTTTTGATATCATGCACAAATACAACAATGCCAAAAATTGAAGATAATTACATAAATAGTGAATGGAAACTTTTTTCCACCGCCGAAACACATGTTAGCGACAGCATTGTATCAACCGCTGAATTCACTCCGTCCAAAGCTCAAACCATTGAGCTTCCGGCAACAGTATTATCAGGCTTGAGACAAAACGGAAAGTTTGAAGATATTTATTTCAACAAAGGACTCGAAGAAATCGATCCTGCTCCTTTTCAGGAACCTTGGTGGTACAGAAAAGAGATTACAATTAAAAACACTGATTCGCTGGTTCAGCATCAATTGATCCTTGAAGGCATAAATTACAAAGCCGAACTCTGGATTAACGGACAGGAAGTGAGCCGAAACGAACCAATGGAAGGGGCTTTCGGCATTTACAATTATCAGATTACTCCCTTCTTATCGAAAGGCAAAAACATCATTGCAGTAAAAGTATCGCCCCCTCAAAAGGGCGACCTTACACTGGGATTTGTCGACTGGAATCCGGAAGCACCAGACAAAAACATGGGTCTTTGGAGAGGTGTAAGACTAAAGACAACAGCAGGCATCTCTCTGGCTCATGCAAATGTTCGCTCAAAAATCAACACAGAAACCCTGGATGAAGCGGCTCTGACTCTTTCTGTTTTTGCGAAAAATCTTACTGACAAGCCTCAAACCACCGAACTAATTGCTGAATTACTTGAAAAGTCCTTTTCTCAAACTATCAAACTTGCCCCCGGCCAGGAAAAAGAGATTTTTTTCCGGCCGGAGGAATTCAATAATCTCTTAGTCAAAGACCCTCAAATATGGTGGCCCAACAACCTGGGAGACCAGCCATTACACGATCTCAAAATAACGGCAAAGACCAATAATAAAATATCCGATATATCAGAATCGCGGTTCGGCATCCGCCAGGTAGAAGACTACTTTACTGATAAAGGCCACAGGGGGTTCAAAATTAACGGACAAAAATTCCTTGTCAAAGGAGGAGGATGGGTAGATGACATGCTGCTTGCCGACTCCGACGAAAAAGTAAAGGCCCAGATAGATTATGTCAAACATATGAACATGAACACTATTCGCCTGGAAGGCTTCTGGGGAAAAAACAATACTCTATACGATTATTGCGACCAACAGGGCATCATGCTTATGATCGGATGGAGCTGCCAGTGGGAATGGGAAGGATACAGTGGTCGCCCCGAAGGACAATACATGTCTGTTTATCCTGAAGAATATGAAAGAGAATCCAATGCATACAGGCAACAGGTACTTCGAACCAGGAACCATCCAAGCATGTTGTTATGGACTTTCGGAAGTGACAGATTACCTCATCCGGAACTGGAAAAATTACTGAACCGCCATATGGAGGAAATTGCTCCTGATGCCCCCATAGTTACTACCTGCCGGGGAGTGGAAGTTGGCGGACACCAAAACATCAGCGAGATAAGTGGCCCGTCTGGAGTAAAAATGCTGGGGCCTTACGACTGGGTACCGCCTGTTTACTGGTATACAGACACTCTTTATGGAGGTGCTTATGGATTTAACACAGAAACCGGACCCGGACCTCAGATTCCACCCATCGAAAGCATTCAGAAAATGTTACCCCCCGATCATTGGTGGCCAGTTGATTCCATGTGGCAATATCACTTCGGAAGAAATGAATTTGGAACCATTGACAGGTACATGAAAGCTTTTAATGCGCGGTATGGAGAAGCAGAGTCTCTTGAAGAATTTACCTTCAAAAACCAGATTTCAAACTATGAAGCAGTTCGTGGTATGTTCGAGGCTTTCGCTGTGAATAAATATGAGGCAACCGGAGTAATTCAATGGATGCTCAACTCTGCATGGCCCGAAATGTACTGGCAGCTTTATGACTACTACCTGAGACCCAATGGGGCATTTTACGGAACCCAAAAGGCATGCGCTCCACTTTCGCCCGTTTATAACTACAAAGACCAACATATTTATGTAAACAACGATCACCTGAATCCCTTTAAAGATCTGGTTTTAAGCATCAAAATTTTTTCTGCCGCTTCGGAGAATATCTTCTCTGAGGAGCAATCGTTTTCAATCGAAAATAATATTTCCCGGAAGGTTTTTGAAATTCCGGAATTAGATCTTCCCACATCCACCTATTTTCTGGATCTGAGAATAAAAAATGGTTCATCGGAAGAGCTGGCCAGCAATTTTTACTGGCTCTCAACAAAACAGGATGTTCCGGACTTCTCAGCCACCACCTGGGTGCATACTCCAACCTCTGACTTTGCAGATCATACGGAAATTAACGATCTCGAACAACCGGAGCTGATCATGGATGCAGAAAAAAAAGTTACAGGAAATCATATTTTCTTCCACTGCCATCTGGAAAACAAGGGAGATAAAATTGCTTTTTTCAATGAACTGCTGGCAAAGAACACAAAAACAGGCAAGGTGATTCTTCCTGTTTTCTGGGACGACAACTACATTTCACTTCTTCCCGGAGAACAAAGAACTATTAGTGGACATATCAAAAAGAAAGGTTATAACCCCGAAGACATTTCAATCCAGATAAGAAACTTAAATACACTTAATTAGACACAAAATCCGGGATTAGAAAGCAAAACCGGGAAACTACCAACCATTGGTGTTTCCCGGTTTTCAACAGATTACCAGATTTGTGTTTTTTAAGAGGACAAATTAAAGGAGTAGTTATATTACAATTACCACAGAGCTAAAAATTGGGCTTGTTAAACCAGTTAAAAATGAAGGAAACTATTATCGGAGTAGATTTAGGCGGCACCAATATAAGAGCCGGTCTGGTAAAAGAGAGTATAATCCGGCAAACTGCAAAAGCGAGAGTTCCGGAAACCGAAAACTGGGAAATTGTCTTTGACGAACTCAAAAAAACAATAAAAAAAGTATGGAATCCGGATGTATCGGGCATTGGCATAGGAGTTCCGGGCATAGTTGACTACAATACAGGAATGGTTTTTGACATTCAAAACATCCCCTCATGGAAAGAGGTACCTGTTGCCAGACTCTTGTCCGCTGAATTCAATGTCCCTGTTTATGTGAACAACGATGCAAACTGTTTTGCTGCGGGAGAGCGTCACTTTGGACAGGGCAAACAATTCGACGATTTCACAGGACTCGTTATTGGAACCGGCCTGGGAGCAGGAATCATTAAAAGCGGGCACCTGCTGCCAGATCAGAATTGTGGAGCGGGAGAATTTGGAATGATTCCGTATCTCGATCACAACTACGAACACTACTGCAGTGGTCGTTTTTTTCAAAACAATGCCAATCTTAGCGGCAGGGAAGCGGCAATAATGGCCGAACAGAATGACGCCAAGGCAATTGAACTATTCAGCAAATTTGGCCAACACATGGGTAATGCCATCAAAACCATTATCTTTGCATTGGATCCGGCAGCTATTATTTTGGGAGGCTCGATTTCCAGATCGTTTCATTTTTTTAAACCGGCTCTAAACAAGGAATTATCAACTTTTCCTTATGCCAGAACCATTCAAAAAATGAAAATCATTCCTTCCCAAATTCCCGATATTGCAATTATGGGAGCTGCGGCACTTTTTTACGAAAGAAACACGAAAAGATGAAATGTGTCATTGACAGAATCTTTTAATGCAGGGGGTTTTCCTTACATTGGTTCAAAACAGATTCTATGCGGGAAAAAGCAGGGTTGCTTTTTTATTTCCTGCGATGACATAATCAATAAAATAAATTATAAGGCCATGATAAAAGACTTAACCCGTCCGGATCAACCCGTAATAGGTGTTTTTTTAGGAGGGAAAATCCTTAAAGCAGGTAGAGTTTACAATGACAAGGTAGAAAAGTCGCTGGAAACAGAAATTGACAATACAGCCAGCGAAGAAGTTGTACTAAAACAACTTATTGATGCTATTATGCAGCTTTACACACCTGAGATTGCCGGTATAGGCATAGGTGTCCCAAGTCTTGTTGATGTTCACAAAGGCATTGTTTACAACGTGGAGCACATTCCATCATGGCGAACCGTACATCTGGGCGAGTTGCTGAAAGCTCAGTTCAACACAGGAGTATATGTAAATAATGATGCCAACTGTCTTGCAATTGGTGAAAAATATTACGGAAAAGGATCCAAATTCTGCAATATTGCAGGAATAGTGGCAGGAATAGGTCTGGGCGCAGGAATCATTGTGGATAACCGCCTGTACAGCGGTTCTAACTGTGGAGCAGGAGAATTTGGATACATCCCCTACAAAGACAGAAACTACGAGTATTATTGCACCACGGGATACTTTGAGGTTAAATACGGAATAAAGCCCTCCGCACTCTTAAACAGAGCAAAAAAACAAGATAAGATTGCATTTGCCATATTAGAACAATTCGGTTTTGATTTCGCCAACTTTATCATGACAGTAATGTTTTCTGTTGACCCCGAACTCATAATAATAGGAGGATCAATAGCCCCGTTTTTTCCCTATTTTGAAGAATCACTCTGGAAAACTTTAAACAGCTTTCCGTTCGAGCGATCGGTAGAAAACCTGAAAATTGAAGTCAGCTCCAACCCCAACATCGAAGTGCTTGGCGCTGCGGCCCTTTATTTCGATGCACAAAGAAAAAATTAAATCTATTATTTTTACACATGATCCAAATTGGTCAGTACAATACCCTTCCTGTTGCTGAAATGTCGCAATTCGGCGCATTCCTGGACGGCGGAAACCTTGGAAACATCCTTTTACCCAACCGCTATGTAGAAGAAGGTCTGAATCCAGGCAGAGAAATTAAGGTTTTCATTTATCTGGACTCCGAGGATCGACTTGTTGCCTCCACCGAAAAACCCCTTGTTACAGTCGGTCAGTTTGGATTTCTGGAAGTCAATGATGTTACCGGCGTAGGTGCATTTCTTGACTGGGGGCTTCCAAAAGACCTGCTGGTTCCATTTAGAGAACAAAAACAGAAAATGATCCAGGGCAAAAAATATCTGGTGTTTGTTTATCTGGATGATGAAACCAACAGGATTGTTGCTTCTGCCAAAATTGAAAGATTTCTTGATAATGTTTCGCCAAATTACAAGCCGGGAGATAAAGTTGATCTAATCATCATTGGCTCTACAGACCTGGGATACAAAGCGATAATCAATCAGACTCATACCGGACTTATTTACAGAGATCAAACGGATCAAATCCCCGAAACCGGACAAAAAATGATGGGTTACGTTGTAAGAATCAGGGAAGATGAGAAAATTGATTTGTCACTAAATCCAATAGGTGCAGAAGGCATTAAGGATAATGTGGATCAACTATGGAACAAGATGGATCAGAATAACGGGTTTTTGCCTTTCAATGACAATTCCAACCCCGAAGAAATCAAGACAGCTCTCAAAATGAGCAAAAAGGCCTTTAAAAAAGCTGCCGGTGCTCTTTACAAACAGGGAAAAATAGTTATTGAAGATAAAGGCATTAGAAAGAATCCGTTCTGAGTAACTCCACATAAACCGGCAAATGATCACTGAATCCGCCAAGATACCGATATCCCAGGTAGGTTCTCTTTAGCCTTTTGCCGGGATACTGAGGATCCTCCTCCAACAGAAATGGCGCCGATATGATTTCCATTTCTTTTTTGGACACAACCAGTTTATCCCCGGAAGTTCCGGGAAGCAATGATTGAGAAACCAGCATCTGATCAAAACACTCCCACTCATGCCTGTATTTCAGGGTACCGGGAACTTCACCCACAGCGTTGAGGGCAAGATTAAAAAGACTGCCTTCAAGATTTCTCAGGCTTTCATCCTCAGGACCATCATTAAAATCGCCCATTGCCACAATAAGGGCATCAGGAGAATTTTGCAAGATGGAATCGCAAAGCGAACGCAAAACATTTGAGGCAACCATTCTTTTTTCTGCTGTTTGTATTTCCCCTCCCCATCTCGAAGGCCAATGATTTACCATTACATGCAATGTGTCCGTTTCATCCAAAACACCTTTCACATAAAGAATATCACGGGTGGCTCGTCTTTCCACGCCTGTTTCAATCCTTTCGGGAACTGAATGCAAAACCTTAAAACGGTCAGACCTATAGAGTAATGCCACATCTATACCCCTGTCGTCGGGTGATTCATAATGCACCACAGAATAACTTAGATTATTTAAACCTGTATTAAAAATGAGGTTCTTAAGCACCGACAAGTCCTCCACTTCGCAAAGACCTACAAGAACCGGAGGGTTCCATTTACCTGCATAAAGTATCACTTTTGAAACATTCTCCTCTTTCCGTCTCTGACGGGCGGTGGTCCACCGGCGTTCTCCGTCAGGCGTAAATTCCATGTCATTTTTCCCCTCATTATGTCGTGGACTAAAAAGGTTCTCTACATTATAAAACAAAATTCCTGATTCCTTCTTATTTGAACTCTGAGCAACAGAAGAAAATATTCCAATCTGAAAAAGGAAAGAAAAAAACAAAAACCGCGGAAAAATAAAATAAATCATGAAAATCAGGTCAGATTTGAAGTTAAGAAGATTGTCAAATGCTTTAATTCTTGTCAATACGCTCAAATGCTCCCATATCAGGAGCATTATCATCCAATCGACTCACGCCCAATGCATCCTCAGGAAATTCTTTTCCAACATTAATTTCTCCGGCATCTCTGGCAACAGAAAGAGAATCCAATTGAAAATTATATTTAGTAACATCAACAAAGCCGGGAGATTCATCAAAAAGAACACCCTCATTAAAAAAACTACTATAAGTATCCTGCTGATCTTCACCTGCCTTGACCAGGGAATGATCGAAGCTAACATTGATCAATTCATCTAACTCATTATCACTACCCGATTGAAAATCAAATTTTACTTCATTGGTATTACGACCTGAAATAATGCTATTATAGAAGTTGGCAGCATCAAGAGTAAAATATTGCTTACGATCATCTGCATCAATAAAATAATTGGAAATGATTAATGCAGGAGTACTTCTGTAATTAAAACTGAAATAGTTTGCTATTGTACAATGATAAAAATTGTACTCCCCACCCAGGGTAAGGGCCACAGAGGCGCTGCCACAGTTTCCAAAAACAGAGTTAGACGCCTCAATACTGGAGTTTTGAGCCATCAATCCCTGAGAAGCAACATGCTCAATAGTAACATTATGGAGATACAAAGGGGGATCATCAGGTTTATACCCGACAGAATCGACTACCAGTCCCATTGTACCGTTTTTGATAATAGTATTTTCAATTCTATGCTCACGACTGTCAGGCATCAACTGGATATAACCCCATTGTCCGGATTTATCCTGATACCATTCATCCAGCCTGTCGCTCGTAAAAACCACAGGTTCCTCCAAGCTGCCTTGAACCTTTAACGATCCAAAAACAATTAACGATGCATCTTTATGAAAATGTAGTTTGGCTCCGGGTTCAATAGTAAGAGTTTCGGCACTGTCTACGACTACCCAATCATATATAAGATATGGTTTCTCTTTGGTAAAAGTTTGGGTTTTTAAATTCTCTTTTCTAAGAGCTACCACATTTTGTCCATAAGCCATCAGTTGAATCGTATAAATTTGGTTTCTGGTATAAACAAACAAAGAGTCGGAGACTACGAAAGGGGCATTTTCAGAAGTAGGATTAATATTCACCTCAAGAAACACAAAAAGACTATCATTTCCCCGTAAGGGAACATCATAAATCAGATTGCCGGAAGTCCCATTCACATTCATCAAAAAATCGGAATTATCTCCACCCGCCAGTTCAATAGCCTCAATAATCATATCGTCCTGCACGGGATTATAAACCCTGAGGTTTTGTGTAATGGAACCATTGGAAGTAAAAACGGTATCAAAAGCAACTGTATCGGTACTAAAAGAAAGGGTGTCATTTCCATCACGAAAGACATATTCTCTTTCACATCCCCAAAAGAAGGATGCTGAAAGCAATAAAAGCAAAACTACAGCCCGTGAAATTATATTTAAAGTTTTATCTTTCAATTTTATTATGCATCACTTACAACTCATTAACAAATAACTACTTACCTCCTCAGCACGATGAAGCTTCGGGCTTTCTACTAAATAGAAAAACAAACCATCAGTTCATCCTGCAAAATAAGGAAGTATTACTCAATATACAATAGCTTTTTTATTAAAGCCGAACTTTTTTTTACATATATTAACAATGGATTTATACGATTGTTCATTTATATAGTTTCACTACATTATTACTGATATCAGATAATAAAGAAGTCTCTGTTACCAGTTCAGCTAGCTGTAAAAAAAGATCCTCCCGGCAGAGAGGATCCTGAAGAATCATAAATTACAGGACAATGGAAATAATTCATCGTGCTTCCCGGACTCTTCCAATTCCTGAAACATTAGTATATACTTTCTCCGGATTTCCTTTATAAGTAACCGAACAGGCTCCCGACACATCAATGTTAAGACGTTCAGAAGCAAATACTTCAGCTTTTCCGGCTCCGGAAAGTGTCAAATCCAATTCACTGGTGCGAAACCCGAAAGCTGACACTTTACCTGCCCCGGGAATATTAAGCTTTACCTGCCCCACTTCCCCGCGAAGATTCAAATCTGTGGCACCGGCCATTTCTCCGGAAAACTCATTCCCTACCAGATCAATATCCATTTTTAAAGCCCCTGCACTTTGGATTCTCAACTTATCAAACCTGAATGGTTTATGGGAAACAATATTCGCTGATTTCTCTATTTCTATTAAATTAATAGTGGAAGCTTTAATTATCAGTTCTGCCTTGGGAATACTTCCTAAAGCATTGTTCTTTAGGGTTTCTATCGTCAGAACACCATTTTTAACATCCACTAAAATCAGTTCCCTTAAAGTCTCATCAGCATTTATTTCAATTGATGATGTTTCAGAATTCTCAAGTTTAACCAAATAATTTCCAATCAGTTTTACAGTTGAAAAATCATCAGTTTGAGGTTTAAAACTCATTTGCTCCACATCAGAATCATAATTGTACGACCTGGGGGTATCATATAAGCAACCGGTAATGCTTAACGGAAGCAAGAGTACTGCTAATATTAGAATCTGACGTAACATATTTTCTCCTTTTTTTTCTATTCACCAACATATTACGGGCCAAAACAACCAACCAACTGAAAATTTGAAAAATACAAACATATTATCCAGAATCAAATGTATTATAATTGTGCGGTATCACTATAATATTGTCCGAAAACGAACAAAAAAGGCCGGAATTCCAAAGAATTCCGGCCTCATAACAAATATTTTTTCTACCTCGAAAGCTTATTTAGCTCGAACGATCAAGAACAGCCATCACCTCTTTTACATGCTGACGGCTATTCTCCAGCAATGCCTTTTCCTCATCGTTAAGATCCAGTTCTATTAACTTTTCTACTCCGTTTTTTCCAAGAATAACAGGAACTCCCAGATAACAATCATCGATGCCATATTCACCCTCCATTTTCACACAAACCGGGAAGACACGCTTCTGGTCGCGCAAAATGGCCTCAACCATTTGAGCTGCTGCCGAACCTGGGGCATACCAGGCAGAGGTACCCATCAGTTTAACCAACTCTCCACCTCCGAATTTAGTGCGTTCAATAATAGTATCCAGTTTTTCCTTCCCAATCATCTCGGTTACAGGAATTCCTCCAACCGTGGTATACCGTGGGAGAGGAACCATCGTATCTCCATGCCCTCCCATTAATACAGCCTGAATGTCTTTGGGTGAAACATTTAATTCCTCTGCCAGAAATGCACGATAACGGGCAGTATCCAAAATACCTGCCATACCAAGCACTTTTCCTCTTGGCAATTTGGAAGTAATATGGGCTTGATAAGTCATCACATCCAAAGGATTGGAAACAATAATAATAATAGCTTCCGGAGAATGCTTAACTACCTGTTCTGTAACAGCTTTCACAATCCCGGCATTGGTTTGAATCAGATCATCTCGGGTCATTCCGGGTTTACGAGGCAATCCCGAAGTAATAACCACAACATCAGAACCGGCAGTTTTATTATAATCATTGGTAGCCCCGATTGTACGTGTATCATACAAATTAATTGGTGCTTTTTGCCAGATGTCAAGCGCTTTCCCTTCAGCTACACCTTCTTTTATATCAACCAGAACAACTTCGTTGGCAATTTCACGATAGGCCAATACATCTGCGCAGGTTGCGCCAACATTTCCGGCGCCAACAACTGTTACTTTCATAAAAACAACTTTTGAAAATTTATTTATATCCAAATTAATTCAATTCAAAACATCAAAGCATCCTGAAAGCTTGATCAGATATGCTTTAATAATAACGCCGCAAAGATAAACAAGCTTTCTTATTACAGAAAAATTTCTTCATTAAATTACCCGAGCGGATGTTAAAATTCTGTAATAAGCAGTGAGTCAGCTTCCCATTGCCGCAATAAACGAAAACCGCAATTACTTTGGGTTTAACACAAAACAATTGCGGTTTGTTTAAAACTAAATTTCCAGGCGGTTACTGTGGCGGATGCATTAACAATTTATCACCTTCGCTAAGTCCATCCACCACTCTTATCATTTCTTCGTTTTCACCATCTGTTTTTATCGCCTGACGCACAATACCCAGAGGTGTTTTTTTGTAAACAATCTGCTCATTATCATCTACAAAAACCACTTCCCGGGGTACCATTAACTGTCCTTCTATAGCCTGAATAATAAAACGGTTGGTAGCAGTCATTCCCGGAAGAAGATCATAGCCATGAGGATCAACCTCAATATCCACTTTAAACCCATTCAAAAACTGACCTTCAATGTCCTGGCCGATATTAGCAACATTTCTGACAATCCCGTTAAACTCCTCACCCGGGAATGCATCAATGGAAATTTTTACCGGCATTCCTTCATTAATCTTGGTAACATCAATTTCTTTAACATAAGTAACCGACAAGATAGTGGATAAATCAGGCAAAATAGCTATCCTAGGGTCCCATCTGCTAACCATCGTTCCCACCTTTCTTTTTTCTCCGTCCCATTCACGGGCGTACACCACTACTCCATCGGATGGCGCCATAATAATAAGATCACGTTTTAATTGTTGAAGGGTTTTCATCTGCTGTTCTTCCTGACGAATATTATCCTCCATACGCCTTATAGTTATTTCATTCTTTCTCTCTTGTTGCTGATAGTTTCTCCTGTTTTGTTCCAGCTTTCTCCTGGCCCTTTCCAATTCTATGGCAGCCTGTCGCTGAACAGCTTTACTCTCATATTCCGATTGCTCAACTTTTACCTCAGCATCCAAAACATCGTCCCTACTCCTGCGAATAGCATCCCTTGCATCACTCAGGTTGAGCGAACTATCCATTTTAGCATTTTCAAGATTGTTGTTAAGCATATCAAGAGTTTCCTGAGTACTTTTCATATGCTCTTCCACTTCAGAGGGGTCAAGAGTTGCCACATACTCCCCCTTCTCCACTTCGGTACCTTCACGCACAAGATCGTTAATTGCCAGTCGCCTAATTCTGACAGTACGATCAAGCAACACATCGGGAATCATTATATCTTTGGATTCGTGAGCCTCCAATTCACCCATCGAAACCACATAATATTCAAATCTTCCTTTCTCCACCTCCACCAGATCTTCCTCATCAATAGGATCTGCCACAAAGAGTCGGTACCCGGCAAATGCCAGGATTAAAAGGACAGGTGGAATTAGAAATAAAATTTTCCGCTTCATAAACTTTTTCTGTTTTTTCTATATGGCTATTGCTGTAACAGATGATCCAGATCCTGAATTAAAGGTTTATCTTCAATGAAATCATATAACGTATATTGTCGCATTTGGTAGTAATTCCTCCAATACTGACGCAAAGAAGAAATATAATTGCGACGGGCAGCATCCAGCGAATTTCGGGCCGAGTTAAGCTTAATAACATCTACCTTATCAATCAGAAAACGTTGCTTGGTTACATCATAACCACGCTGTGCAATTGTATCAGCTTTTGCAGATATTTCCACCTGTTTTTCCTGCATATTAAATTCCATGGTACGAATAAACAAATCCTGCTCAAAATCAATTCGCTCCTGCTTGACGGTAGCTTCGGTCACATCACGATTAGACCGGGCCATCTGAATCTGACCCTTACGCAGACCCCAATCGAGTATCGGAATACTTAGCGAAATCCGGAGCTGCTGCTGGTCAGCAAATGGGGAACCATATGCCACACCAATCTCGTCAGAATTCTTATTAATACCAAAATTGGCTCTCACATTAGCATTCAGGCCGCTTTCTGACCGGGCCCAGGCAATAGATTGTTCTGCCTCAAGCATTCGTTGCTGAAAATCGAGAATGTCGGGATTATTTTCAATTGCAAAGGCCATTGCGTTTTGAGGATCAATCTTAAGTTCCGGTATTTCATCAGGAATTTCACAATCTACTACCACATTATCTTCCAATCCCAGAAAAGAACGAAGGGCGGCTCTTGCCTGTCTGAGATCAATTTTTGATCTCGTCACCTCCATACTCGCATTCAAAAGACTCAGTTCCAGATCAAGCAGTTCGTCCTGCGTAACAGTTCCAATTTCAAATCTTCCTTTTCCAATATTGTAAAGTGTGTCCGCATTGGAATAATTGGTTTCTGCAATTTTCAAATTAATCTCTGCATTTACCTGTCCGAAAAAATAATCAGTGCTTTGAATCGCCAACCCCTCCAATGATTGTAAATAATCCCGTTTGGCTTTTTCAAATTTCAGAGGCTCAATACGTGACTCCCAGCGAAAACGGTTATATCCATTAAGTGGTTGAGAAAAACCCACGCTTACAGGGACTGAAGCATACTGGATATCATCCTCATCATCCAGATTCTGGGAACGGGATAAGGAAGAGGTAATATCAAAAACACCCCCGGTAAGAGGAATACTCTGGCGCACCGAAAGGGATGCATCAGATGTAAAATAAGACCGCTGATCAAAATATTCACCCTGTTCAGTGTTAAACCGGCTTACTACTGATCTGTCGTAATCAACAGGTGTGGTTTCCAGGCTGAGTATAGGCAATCTATCGGCTTGATAACTGCGAAATTCCCAATAACGGGCCAGGTACATATTTTTTGACCTAAAACTGTACAACGACTGCTTGTGAGCAAGGTCAATAACATCATCCAGGGTCATAGAAACCTTAATTGCATTTTCGGGCTCACCCCCAATATCACTCTCAGGTTCCTGGCTCCAAAGATGGGCTGATATGCATAATAATAGTGCAGATAGAAGAAAATTAAACCGCATAATAATTATCTATAATTCATTCGTAATTAATTTCTCTAAGCTATTGGTTTGATGGAACTCACATACTTGATTATTCTCATTCTCTTTTGAGGCAATCGTGGCCATGCGCGTTTCATTTGGTATCTGATAAAAAGTTCAATGTAACAGCAAAATTATTGCCGTAACGACTCAACGGGATCCTGCTCTGCAGCCCTTTTAGCCGGTAGATAACCGAAAACAATCCCTACCGTGGCAGATACGCCGAAAGCTATAAGGACGGAAAAGAAAGTTACTATCGTCTCTATATTTGCCATAATATGAATAATATGGGCCAAAGCAACACCAAGTACCACACCAATCATGCCCCCCGTTACACTGATAAGTGTAGATTCGGAAAGAAACTGAACAATAATATCTTTTCGTGAGGCACCAATGGCCTGACGGGTACCTATCTCTCGAATCCGCTCCCATACAGAAGCCAGCATAATATTCATTATCCCAATGCCTCCAACAATTAGAGAAATACTGGCAATTGCACCCAATACAATATTAAATATATCGTTGGTCTTTTGTTGCTGCTTTAATAATAATTCGGGAACGGTTACCTCAAAATCATAAATATCAGAATGCCTACGAAGCAACATACGTTTTATTATATCGGCAGAAACACTCAACATTTCAGTCTCCTCAACCTGAACAATAATTTTATCCAATTGATTGCCAAGTTCAAAATCACCGGCAGACTCATTATCATCTCCGCCTCTTGACGTCTGTTCAAGTACTTCCGGATTAACCCGGGCTCTGTCTTTAAACCGGCGCAACATGGTCTTTACCGGAACAATAATTTTATTATCCGTACTGCTGATACCCAGCTCATCAGAAGCAGATGTTGTGAAATCGCGTCGCTCAATGACGCCAATTACTTCCACCCATGTTTCACCACATTTTATATGCTCTCCGATTGGATCCCGGGTGCCAAAAAAGCGATTGCGAATATTGTCCCCAATTATAGCCACCGGCTTCCCCCCTTCAGCCTGTTGTTCACTAAATATATTCCCGCTGGCGATATTTACATTTAGCAACTCAAAGTAAGCAGGAGAAACACCCTCGAGTACCACCGGATAACTTTTGCCTCCCAGAATAGCATGATAATTCATTGAAACAACAGGACTCATACGGGAAACAGTGGGGATTGTATTTTTTATGGATTCGGCATCTTGCAGTGTTAGCCCCGGGGAGAACCGGGTTGTATTATCACCTCCCCCATCTGCAGTTGCATCAATAGATACATCAGAAGGAGTTACTATGATGTTATTTACCCCTACCAATTTTATCTGCTCCAAAACTTCCTGCTGAGCGCCCCGTCCAATAGCCAGCATACTGATTACGGCAGCGACTCCAAACATTATACCCAAAGCCGTCAGAAAAGATTTCAGTTTATTAGCCAAAATAGCCTCAACGGCAATGAGCACATCATGGAAATATCTGGAAAATAAATACTTTATCCTATTCATCGGTCCCTCCTTCCTTCCCCGCGTCTGTCATCTCCTGATCCAAATCCGGGTGGAGGCCCGGGTCTTTCGGGTTTTTCATCTTTCTGCTCCTGACGTTGCTTCTCTTCCTTCTCTTCTTTGAGTTTCAGATGCTCAAATATCTCAAGTCCTTCGAAAGGAATTTCATCAGAATTAGGAGGCACATTGAGAGCAAGTTCCATTCCTTCTTCCAGCCCTTGCTTTATTTCTACATAATTAGCATTCTCACTTCCGGTTTCGATAATCTGTTTCACCCAGTTACCATCGCTCCGCCTGTAAACAAATTGCAACGAATCGTTTCGAAAAACTCCCTCCAGTGGAATAAAACAAACTTCAGTCAATGAATCTGTTGTAATAACATTACTGGTTGTCATGGCCGGCCTCAACTCAGGAGCAGTATCATCAAGTTTAACAATAACTTCAAACACTTTAGCATCTCCGTCAGGTAATACCTGCCCAATGTTGGCCACAGACATCACTTTTCCGCTAAACGATTTTGCAGGAAAAGCATCAATCCCAATAATCGCGCTCTGTCCCTGCTTAACTCTTGAAATATCTATTTCGTTGATAAAAGTTCGCGAAATCATTGATGACAAATCGGGAAGTTCGGCAATTGTGGGCATCCAACGACTAACGGTGGATCCTGCCTGTATTTTATTTCCAAAACGGTCGTAACTGTAAATAACCATCCCCGGTTTAGGGGCTTTTACCTCTAATGCTTCAAAAAGTGCATCTATTTCATCAATTCGCTCCCTGCTTTTGCGCACCTCTTCCCATGCTCGCCCCACTTCGTAGGCAGCCTGCTGTTGTTTTAACTCATAATTCCGAAGCAACTGCTCCAGATCTCTTTCTGCTCGTTCTAAATCAAGATTTGCCTGACGCTGAACTGCAGGAGATTCATAAACTGATTGTTCTACAACCAGCTTTCTTTCTTCAACAGTAACTTTGGCATCCAACAGACCATCACGAAGATTACTCATGTTAATATTGGTATCTATCTTGGCATCCTCGAAGCCCTCAAGAGCTTTTTCCAATTCCTCCTTAGCCTCGGTCATCAACTCTTCCACGGCGCTGTGATCCAGAGATGCAACAAAATCACCGGAGTCCACAACTGTTCCCTCCTCTACAATATCGGTAAGTTGAATTTCATAAATTCCCAGTCGGCGTCCTGAAAGGGCTGATGGAACATCTATGGAAGTGGCATTCTCGGCCTGTAACTGACCGGTAGAAATCACCCTGGCTGCAAAAGATCCTTTTTTTACGGGCACTGTAATCATCACATCATCGGAAACCACCGATCGCCCCATAAACCAAATTAAAACAATTGCTACGATTATTATGGCAGGAACATAATAAACAGGTCGAAAAAAACGCTTCATATTAAATTTAAAAAATTATCAGAAGAAATTCTTATTTTATCTATTCAGAGTAATATGACAGGTGTCAGCTTTGATGGTTTAACGAAGAAAAACCATTTGCAAATTGTCAAATTCATTGTCCAATCAGAATACTTGACACTAAAAAGTAAAAAAATGATTTATGATTCTTCATGATGAGATGCTCAAATAGCAAGAAATGCAACCAACCGCAGATAAATTTGATGAAGAAAATAATGAAACGAGCCGGTTTGCGGGTTCAATACGACAAAATAAAAAATGGTGGTAAATATTTAAATCAAATTATTAATGACGATTGCATTTTACAGAAAATTGAGCATCATAATAGATCTTTGTGAATTAATAAGATTAGATTTTTATAAATTATTATTTTCTTAAATGGCTATATAAAAGATTTCATAACATCCATCATTGATTCTGCGAGTAATCGGGCTTCCTGCGCTGAACCGGCCTCGGAATAAATCCGCACAATAGGCTCGGTATTGGACTTTCGCAGATGTACCCATGAGTCGGCAAAATCAATTTTTACTCCATCTACTGTACTGACCTGCTCATCTTTGTAATGCTCTTTCACTTTCAACAAAAGTACATCAACATCCACATCGGGTGTCAACTCCAGCTTATTCTTCGACATGAAATAGGCAGGATATTCTTTACGTAACTCAGAGGGCTTTAATCCTTTTTTAGCCAGATGGGTCAGAAATAAGGCAATACCTACCAGGGCATCACGGCCGTAATGACTGGCCGGATAAATCACCCCTCCGTTGCCTTCGCCGCCAATCACCGCATCGGTTTCTTTCATTTTGGCCACTACATTCACTTCTCCCACAGCGGAGGCATTATAAACCCCTCCAAGCTGTTTGGTGACATCACTCAAAGCACGTGTGGAACTGAGGTTTGATACAGTATTTCCCGGGGTATGACTCAAAATATAATCCGAAACGGCCACCAGAGTATATTCCTCCCCAAACATACTGCCATCCTCATTGATAATGGCCAGACGATCCACATCCGGATCCACCACAAACCCAACATCAGCCCCTTCTTTACGAATCAAGTCAGAAATCTCGGTCAGATGTTCGGGTAAAGGCTCAGGGTTATGGGGAAACTGTCCATTGGGCTCACAATATAATTCCAGAACTTCCTTTACGCCCAGGGCTTTCAATAACGGAGGCAATGCCACACCCCCCACCGAATTCACACAATCAATAGCCACCTTGAAACCGGCCTTTTTGATGGCTTCCACATCCACCAGGTTCAGGGCCAGCACTTCATCGATATGACGTTGGGTGTAATCATCTTCTTCTATGATGGTTCCCAACTCATCCACCTCAGCATATTCAAAACTCTCATCTTCTGCCACTTTCAACACTTCAGCACCATCTTCGGCGGTCAGAAATTCCCCCTTATGATTCAGCAACTTGAGAGCATTCCATTGTTTGGGGTTGTGGCTGGCTGTGAGAATAATACCTCCGTCAGATTCCTCTTTTACCACTGCAATCTCGGTGGTAGGGGTTGTTGCCAGACCGATATGAATAACATCTATGCCCATCCCCTGGAGTGTCCCGGCAACCAGATTTTTCACCATTTGCCCCGAAATCCGGGCATCACGGCCAAGCACGACTCTGTATTTGTCTTTTTTCGATTGTTTTTTTACCCAAACGGCATAAGCTGATGTAAAGCGCACTACATCCACCGGGCTTAAGCCTTCTCCGGGCCGACCTCCAATGGTTCCCCTGATTCCTGATATGGATTTAATTAATGTCATGATACTATATCGTTATATTTTTAGAAGTTAGTAAATTTTATAACATTGATTTACTATCCTTTACCACAAAAACAATGAATATATAAAGTAATGAATAATACATTCCTGAAAGAATTTCACGGACTATTGCCATAAAAACATTGTGTTTTTTAATACAGTTGCAAAATTGCAGAATATAAACCTGTTTTGCAATGAAAATATTCGCAACACATGATTGGAGAAGAAGTAGAATTTTTCAGGTTTAATATTATTCAGTTTTTAATTTTAAGTTTTTTTTTATACTTGCCAGTCTAAATATTAAAACCCATGCCCATGAAAATCCATGAGATTTTTGAGAAAAAAGGACTTGTAGAAAATCTCTCTCAAGATTATCCTTCCAATAATTTTAATTACTATCCTAACATGAAAAGAACTATTGTAATTTTATTAACACTTTTTGTTTCCATTACTGCTTTCAGCCAGGACAGCACCTCTCACCGAAAAGGATTAACTTTTAAAATAGGCCCCCGTTATTTGGGATGGACGGATGTTTCAATCCCCAACCCGGAGGAATATGGAGAAGATATTACATTTTCAGAGGATGGACAATATGGCAAGAGCCTGAGAGTCTATGCCGGATACTTTTTATCCCCAAAGTTAAGCTTAAATCTCGGATTTGGTCTCGACAGATATGAAGGAACCGGTGCTAACACCGCTCCTCTGGTAATGCAGGGCAATTACTATTTATCTCCCGGCAAAAACAGCTTCTTTGCTTCAGCAGAGGCAGGGACACAGATTGTGTTTGCCAAAAACTCCACAAACAACAGAGGTAGCACAGATGCTGGTTATGTCTATGCCCTTATGCTTGGAAGAGAAATTGCATTCTCCAATAAAACCGGACTTAACGTTTATCTGGGTTATAATTTTCAGCGCTCATATAATGAAGGCTTTTATTTTGAGAAGCTCAACCGCAAAAGCTTTATCATAGGTGTTGACTTTGTGATTTTCTGATCAAAATAAATTAGTCGATAGTTGTTGGTCCTTCGTCGGAGTGGATTTGTAATCCA
>CAYOFH010000026.1:0-5173 GCA_964403175.1 uncultured Marinilabiliaceae bacterium | reverse complement strand
TGGATTTGTAATCCAAATAAAACGGATTGCAAATCCGCAACTTTTAACCGTGTGGATTGCAAATCCACACGGACGGAAGTCAATATTACCGATATAACAAAACGCTACAAACAAGACAGGGTTCTGCATCACGTAGAATCCTGTTTTTTTATTGTCCGGGGAATGGCATAGTGTAAAAGAAAATTGCTTCCGTTTTAACTCAGTGGGAGAATCTGCAATTATTATCCTTACACTCATGATAAAAATTGATAACCTAAAAACATCGATAAAAACCGTCAAATCATTAATTCCCGTCCCAAAATACCCGATTAATCATTTCTTTTTTACAATTTTGCAATGTGAAAGATGACCCGGAAAAACCGGAGAAACAAACAAAAGAAAACATACATTCAGGATGGCCAAAAAAGGAAAAATCCCCGGTAAATATACCAGTAACGAACGAAGATCAAGAAATACCAAATTTACGGAGAAATCAAGAACCAAAAATATTGAACGCAAAATAGGCGGTTCCAAACCTGCGGAAAGTATGCGCCTCAATAAATACATCGCCAACTCGGGCGTCTGCAGTCGCCGTGAAGCTGATACCTTAATCGAAAAAGGAGAAATTAAAGTAAATGGCAACGTAGTGAAAGAGATGGGGCTAACTGTTTCTATCGATGACAAAGTAGAATACCAGGGAAAGAAACTCATCCCTGAAAAGAAAGTCTATTTGTTGCTCAATAAGCCAAAGGATACTGTAACAACTTCTAAAGATCCGGAAGGGCGTAAGACGGTTATCGAAATTATTCGCAATGCCTGCCCCCAAAGGATTTATCCGGTAGGCCGACTGGACAGAAATACCACAGGTGTACTTTTGCTGACCAATGATGGAGACTTGTCCAAGCAGCTTACTCATCCAAGTTTCGAAGCAAAGAAAATTTACCATGTTTTTCTGGATAAACCAGTAAGGCCTGAAGATCTTGAAACCATCAAAAACGGAATTGAACTGGAAGACGGTCTGATAAAACCCGATGCTGTGAATTATGTTGATAACGATCCTATGCAGGTCGGCATCGAAATACATTCAGGCAAAAACCGGATTGTACGACGAATTTTTGAGCATTTTGACTACCAGGTAGAGAAGCTTGACCGTGTCTTTTTTGCAGGACTGACAAAGAAAAACCTCCCTCGCGGAAAATGGCGTTTCTTATCCGAAAAAGAAGTGCGATTTTTGAAATCAGAACTTAAAACAAAAGATCGTTAGATTTTTTTAGAGGCTGGAAGTTAGAAGTTGAAGATTGGAAGTTGGAGGTTGGTGGTTAGAGGTTGGAAATCAGAGGTGCTTTCATGAATTAACTGTTTTATTTACAAACATCTATATTCATATAAGAATATCATTAACAAGCCATTAAAACACACATTAAAACAACCTTCAATAAAAAAAGATATTTTTCCTGACTTAACATACATTCAAAAAACTGCGGTTTCAATGCATCGCCATATCAAACATTCAATAATCATTCTTTTTCTCTTCTGGGGATTTTCCATAAGCGGAAATTCCCAAATCAGAGGAATGCTTTCTGATGCCCGGACTGAAGCACCCATACCTTTTGCCAATATTGCATTTGGAGACAAAACTGCCGGCACCATTACTGATCTCAAGGGAAACTTTGAAATTCCGGTCAACAAAGGAGATTCAATTTTTGTAAGTTGTGTGGGCTATCATTCAGGATCGTTTAACATTGCCACTTCTGACAGTTTCCTCCATCTCCGGCTTGAGCCCAAAACAATAGAGCTGCAAACGGTAGATGTTTATCCGGGAGAGAATCCGGCCCTTGTCATCATGCGTAAGGTCCTTGAAAAAAGCGCATTAAACAACCCGGATCTGGCAAGTGATTATTCCTGTATAGTTTACCACAAGATGACGTTCAGTCTCGACATTGCTGATTCCATAAATACCCCCGATAGTCTGGAACAAAAATTCATAGATTTCAATCGCCAGAATCACCTGATGCTGATGGAATCGGTATCAGAAAAAAAACATAAAGCACCCGACAAAAGTACCGAGAAAATCATTTCAGGACGGGTGAGCGGTTTTCAGGATCCGTCTTTAGCAGTTCTTCCCTGCCAGCTTCAGCCATTTGGTTTTTATTCTCCCCGGATCCAGTTAATGGGAATTGAGCATCTCAATCCCATCTCCAAATCCGGTTTGAAGAACTATCTTTTTCTGTTGGAGGATACCGTTATCGAAAATGGAGACTCCCTTTTTTACATTACCTATCAACCAAGAAAAAAGAGCAATATCAAACCACTTACCGGCTCATTTCACATCCATAAAAAGAGTTACGGAGTAAAATACTTAAAAGCGAAATCAAATCTGCCTTCATCCCCTTACGTTCTCGAGATCAGCCAAAATTATGAACAGACAGATTCGCAATGGTTTCCATCTGAACTGGAAAGCCTGCTCTTAATAAAACCGGGACAGGGTTTTAACTCCCTGCCCTATGCCATGGTCGGAAATGCCAAAAGTATAGTTACAGCCATCAACCTGAATCCCGTACACAAAACCAAAGATTTCTCCAATGTGGTTTTGGAGGATAAAATGCCCAGAGACACCGGAAATATCAGAGTTCTGAGATACGAACCACTGACAGCTAAGGATTCCTCCACATATCATCTGCTCGACAGCATCGGGAAAGCCAACAATCTTGATAACATCATCCGGCTACAGAAAGAACTTATACGAGGCTACATCCCGGCAGGCCCGTTACGTTTGGATCTGCAGCATTTGGTGGGTTACAACCAGTTTGAGGGGCTGAAACTGGGACTCGGAATTTGGACCGGCCCTGAAATAACGGGCGATTTCTCAGTGGGAGGTTACTATACACATGCCTTTAAAGCCGAAATGAAGAATTATGGCGGAGGCATAAAATGGCAACCCGTTCAAAACAGGCAGACAAAAATAGAATTATCGTTTAGTAATGATATGCATTCAACAGGGGCATTTAATTTTCATCATGGAAATGTAATAAGCCTGAATCAGACACTCAGAGAGTTTTCAGTTGCCATAAAGGACGGAGAAGAAAGATTTTATGCCTCCGCTGAAACTAAATTCAGGGGACCATTTTTCGGAAGAGTATTTTTCAAACGGTCAGATGTCACCCCCGTACGCCTTTATCCATTTATGCCCACAGCCACTATTCCCGAAGAAGCTTTCCAAACCACAGAAACCGGAATAAAACTTCGATGGGCATACAAAGAAAGGATGACCAAAACTGCTTTCGGCCTTACGCCGGAACCATCAGACGGACCTAAAATATGGTTAAATATTATCAGAGGAGCAGAAAAACGGGATGGTTCAAACAGCTTTTATACGAAACTGGAAAGCCAGATAGAAAAGACATTCAATACAGGGCCGGCAGCTAAAACAACGATTCGTGTTACCGGTGGATTAATTGACGGATGGGCCATCTCAAGTAACCTCTACAGCTTCTTTGGCACCTTTGATCCGGTTTCAATCGAAGTACCTTATATGTTTGCAACTATGGTGCCTAATGAATTTGGAGCAGACCGGTTTGCCATGACAACAGTGGATCACAGGATTTCTCTGCGTCAGAATCGGCCGGGAGATTTCCAACCCGAAATCAATCTCATGACCAAAGCCGGATGGGGAATAGTGAATGCAAACTATTCCTTCCCCATTAATACTTTTGAGAAAGGGTTCTACGAGTCCGGGATATTATTCGATAACTTATTAAAAGTTTTATTTATTAAGTATGGGGTGGGCGTTCATTACCGCTATGGCCCTTATCAGAACGAAAAAGGCATTGACAATTGGAGTTTCAGATTATCCCTCGATTTTGAAATCTAATATTGCTTTGAGCAAAGATTTATCTTTCTTCTAACACAAACTGTTTATTTTCGGCAAATTAACCAACTGGATTTTTTCTTATCAGGTGAAATCCCTACAAAAGCTGTAAAACAACAATAAAAGCTTATTTTTCTTCGACTTTTGCCTGTCAAACTTCTGTCTTACAGCCAACCTTTTAAGAAGTAACAACCAGCAGCCAGGAGCGATTTCCCGCTAATGACAACAAAATATTAACTAAACTAATTTCAAAAAATGAACCTTCTTGCGGTTTTCTTGCTTTACAGAAATGCACTAATTACTTTAAAAAATTAAAAACCATAATCATTTATGACATGGATTTAAAATTGGAAAATCTGAAATATTTGGTTACAGGCGCAAGCTCAGGCTTAGGTGCTGCTGTTGCAGAAACGTTGCTCAAAAATAAAGCCCGGGTAATCGTAACCGCCAGAAACGAAAATGCCTTGGAAAAATTACAGCAATCCTTCCCGGATCAGGTAACCGTGCTGGCAGGAGATGTAACAAACCCACAATTTATCAGTAAATTAATACACTCTCTGCCCGAGGACATTTACGGTGCATTCATAAATGCCGGAGGACCTCCGGCCGCCACTGTACCTGAGACTTCGATGGATGACTGGGATAACGCTTATCAACTCGTATTAAGATGGAAAGTAGAACTGTCAAAATCAATTCTAACATCTTTCGCAAAAAGCAAACGCGGAAGAATTCTTTTTAGCGAAAGCGCCTCTGTAAACGGTCCGATTCCAAACCTGGTTTTAAGTAATTCGTACAGAATGGCCGTGGTAGGTTACATGAAAACTATGGTTAAAGAGGTTAATCACCATGATATCACAGCAAACGTTATCGCACCGGGTTACCATCAGACCTCTGCCCTCGATCGTCTGTTCATTAAAATGGCAGAACAACAAGGCATTACGGTGGAGGAAGCCCAAAAGCGTTTGCAGGATAAAGTTCCTGTTGGAAGACTAGGCAAGGCTGATGAGTTTGCCTCACTAGCTGCATGGTTGCTGAGTCCCTTGGCTGGTTTTGCATCGGGACAGGTGTTTACGGTAGATGGTGGTGAAGGAAGATAAAAGCCTCCCCCGCCCCCTCCCTGTGAGAGGGGATTGATTCTTTAACCTGAAGAATTTTTTTGTCCCTGAAAGATTTTCCGTATGTGGATTTGTGGATTTATTCTCCGCACGGCAAAATCGTGCGAAAAGGAGTTCAGCTCTGCTGCTTTGCCCGCAAAGAATCCGCCCCTGCTAAACAAAAAAAGCCGTCCCAAAAACTGGAACGGCTTTTCATTTTTAAAAGTCGGCG
>CAYOFH010000025.1:3540-32503 GCA_964403175.1 uncultured Marinilabiliaceae bacterium | reverse complement strand
CATCTTTATTTTTCTTTAATAAGAAGTTCTTTATACATGCTGATGGTTCTTTCCAGACCAAAATATAAGGCATCACTAATTAAGGCATGACCGATGGAAACCTCTTTGAGGAATGGAATTCTTTCGTTGAAGAATTGCAAATTCTGAAGGTTTAGATCGTGTCCTGCATTAACACGCAGGCCTACCTTGTTGGCTATGTTGGCAGCTTCCACAAACGGAGCAATTGCTTGTTCCGGATTTTTCGGATATTCTGTGGCGTAGGGTTCTGTGTAGAGTTCTACACGATCGGTATTGGTCTTTGCAGCATTGACAATAAAGTCGGGGTTTGTGTCGATAAAAATAGAGGTACGAATGCCCCATTCTTTTAATTCACCAATAATATCCTGCAAAAAAGTTAGATGTGTGATGGTGTCCCATCCGGAATTTGAAGTAATAGCCTCCGGGGGATCGGGAACAAGGGTTACCTGGTGTGGCCTGACCTCCTTTACAAGTTTCATGAACTTTGAAGATGGATATCCTTCAATGTTGAATTCAGTTTTTATAACGCGTTGAATGTCATAAACATCTTTGTATTTGATGTGTCGTTCGTCAGGTCTGGGGTGAACGGTTAGGCCTTGTGCTCCAAAAGCCTGAACATCTGTTGCTGCTTTTACAACATCCGGAATATTCCCGCCTCTTGAGTTTCTTATTGTTGCAATCTTATTTATGTTTACGCTAAGTTTTGTCATGATTTAGATGATCCAATGAAAATTCCTGTGAAAATAATAAAAACACTGATTTGAGTTGTATGTTTAAAATTTTGAGTGTATTTTACAATCAAAGAGGTTTTGGCATTTAAATTGCCGTAATAAAGCCAACAAAGTTACAAAGTATTTCCTGAAAGCGCATTTTTATGCTGGCAAAAGATTTAATATCAGAGATTATTCCTTCACTGAAAACTTCCGATTCGGGTGTTGATGCTCTCGGATGGATGGAGGCATTTCGTGTATCACATTTGCCCATAGTAAATAACAAGGTTTTTCTCGGGCTGATATCGGATACTGATATTTACGATTTGAATTCAGCTGAAGAGCCCCTGGGCAATCATCCACTTTCACTGATGAAACCATATGTGTTTGATCATCAGCATATATATGATATTGTTGAAGTAGCCGCACGGCTAAAATTGACAGTGGTGCCTGTTCTAAATGCAAAACAGGAATATATAGGGGTGGTAACTCAAAATGATTTATTGCTCAGGTTTTCAGAATTGATTGCTGCACATACTCCCGGTGGTATTATTGAAATTGAAGTAGGCCCAAGAGATTATGCTCTTTCCGAGATTGCCCGTATCGTGGAGGATGCTGATGCTAAAGTGTTGAGTTTGTACGCTTCTCAAAGTAAATCAACCGAACAGTTAAAGATTACCATTAAACTTAACAGGGTGGATGCCAATGGTGTGATCAATGCTTTTGAACGATATGGCTATAATGTTGGAACTGTTTATCTGGGAGAATCTCAGGTGGATGATACTACTCGTCGAAATTATGAAGCTTTGATGAAATACCTGGATGTCTGAGCATCGTTTGATGCTAATTTATTATCTTCGTTGGCAAAAAGCATATGGAAGTTGCCATATTTGGAAAAAGTTTTGGAGAGGTTTTTTACGAACACTGTAATCAGTTATTTGATTATCTTCATAAAAACCAGATCAGAGTTTATATTTATGAACCGTTTTACGATTTTCTTCTAAAGAGAGTTAAAATTAAACCTGATGTAGCTGGGTTTTATTCATCATCACGGCAGCTACCAGATGTTGATATGCTCTTTAGTATCGGAGGTGATGGCACTTTTCTGGAGGCAGTTACTTTTGTGCGAAACACCGGAATTCCCATTGTAGGAATTAACAGTGGTCGGCTGGGATTTCTGGCCGACATTTCGAGGCATGAACTCCCTGCTGCTCTTGAGGAAATAAAAGCTGGCAGGTATAAAGTGAAAGATTTATCTCTTCTGGAGTTGATAACACCTTCCGGGCTTCTGGGGGAGTTTAATTTTGCCCTCAATGAGTTTGCTGTTCATAAACAGGACAGTTCTTCAATGATTACGATTCATACCTATCTGGATAATGAATACCTTAATTCCTATTGGGCTGATGGATTGATTGTAAGTACACCTACCGGCTCTACGGCTTATTCTCTCAGTGTAGGTGGTCCTATTATGCATCCGGCATCGCAGGGAATTATTATTACACCTATCGCTCCTCACAATCTGACAGTAAGACCACTGGTGGTTCCCGACAAAATGGAACTTACGCTCAAAGTTGAGGGGAGAGGAGGAAAATTTCTGGCCAGTCTTGATTCACGAAGTGTTATAGTAGACGAAGGAACAGAATTAAAAATCCGAAAAGCCGGTTTTTCTATAACTATGGTGGAGAGAACCGATCAGAGTTTTTATTCCACCCTCAGAAATAAATTGATGTGGGGTGCCGACCGTCGAAATTAAATCGTTCCCTGCAATAATAAGGTTAGGCAAACGTTTGGCTAGAACCAAATGAACCAGAGTAGACTCATTATTTAATGACAAAACTTATTTTTCGGGTGACTGATAGGAGATGAATATTATAATTGTGGGGTATTCAATCCTTCTATAGAGAAGTATAAATCAAGAAAGTGAGGTACATGGACTTTATCCGGATTTTGGAAACCTATAACTAATCTATGCTTTTTAAAGGCCAGACCATATTATTAATATTTTTTGCACTGTTGCTCTGTGTCCCTTCCTTCGCACAAGACAGAATTGAGGGTGGGTTGTTTTTCGGGGCTTCATACTACAATGGAGATTTTAATCCGGATAAGCATTTTTATCGTGCTCAACCTGCTGTTGGCGGATTAGTGAGGGTTGTTCTCAATGAACGTCTTGCTTTTAAAGGCTCTATTACTGCTGTTGGATTCGAGGGGGAATATCCCCAGCCTAATATACACTATCCTTCAGCATCTGGCAATAGCACCATCCTATACCGTTTTCAACGTTCATTGACAGATGTATCAAGTCAGCTGGAAATAAATTTTTTTGATTATGATCAACCATTTAGTCCCGGGAAAACCCGTTTTACACCTTATGTGAGCGGCGGATTGGCCTATACCGTTTATCGCCGTTATCAATCAGGCGGCTCTGATGATTCTGAAAACCCACATTTTATATTATCTTTGCCGTTCGGTATCGGGGTTAAATGGAAACCCGTTGATTGGTTGCATGTTGGACTGGAATGGTCTTTCAGGAAAACATTTGTTGACGACCTGGATAAAACAGGAGAGTTTGATATCGATCCTGCCGATCCTTATGGTTTTGAGATGCCTTCGGATTGGCACAATAATGATTGGTATTCTTATGCCGGGGTGTTTTTTACAGTCGATCTGTTTCACAAGAAAGTCCCCTGTAATGCCGGATTTTAGAAATGTGACGAAGAAAAAATTGTATGTCATCAGTCAAAGAACAGCTGGATAAAGAAAAGTTACCATCACATGTAGCCATCATTATGGATGGGAACGGACGATGGGCCAGGAAAAGAGGTAACGCCCGGGTTTTTGGTCATAAAAACGGAGTCAAGGCCGTGCGTGAAGTTACCGAAGCGGGCGCTGAGTTGGGGATAAAGTTTCTAACACTTTATGCTTTTTCTACTGAAAACTGGAATCGCCCCAAAAATGAAGTTGATGCACTGATGTCGCTTTTGGTTTCAACCATTGCTTCCGAAACCAAAACACTTATGGATAATAATGTGCAGCTCAGATCTATCGGGTGCAAAGAGACACTTCCCAAAAACGTTCAGGATAAACTGGCTTCCTGTATGGAGCAGACTAAAGATAATGATGGACTCACACTTGTTCTTGCACTTAGCTATAGTTCCAGGTGGGAAATTATTGAGGGTGTTAAGAAAATTGCCCGTGATGTAAAAAACAATGATCTGGATCCCTCCGATATAAATACCGAATTATTTGATCAATATCTGGAGACTTATGATATGCCTGACCCTGAGCTTTTAATAAGAACCAGCGGAGAATTGCGAATCAGTAATTTTCTTCTTTGGCAAATTGCTTACTCAGAATTATACTTTTGTAATGTATTATGGCCCGATTTTCGCAAGGAACATTTTTTTGAAGCACTACTCGATTATCAGGGTAGAGAAAGACGTTTTGGAAAAATAAGTGATCAGGTAAAAAAATAAAATCATTGTAATGTTGAAACACACTCTCGTTCTATTCCTTCTTTTATTCATCTCTTTTATTGGTGCTAATGCCCAGAATGATGTTCCTGAAATATCATATTCCGGTACACCTAAAAAATATATTATTGCAAATATAGAGGTTACAGGTGACCTTACCAATGATCCGGCAATACTGGCAAACCTTTCAGGTCTCAGGGTCGGACAGGAAATTACTGTCCCGGGGGAAGATATATCTGATGCCATAAAAAAATATTGGGAATATGGACTTTTCTCGGATGTAAAGATTTCTGTAAATAAGATCGAGGGAAAAGATATTTGGTTGAACATCAATCTGCAGGAACGCCCTCGTTTGTCGGAAATCAATTTCATAGGATTGAAAAAATCTGAGATTGAGGATATCTCAGGGAAAATATCAATGATGAAGGGCTCTCAGGTTACTCCCTATTTGATGGACAGAGCCAGCCGTTATATTAAGCAATACTTTGTAGACAAAGGATTTTTTAATGCAGAGGTGTCTATGGTTCAGCGTGACGATCCGGATAAGCCGAATCATGTTTTCCTGGAAATTGATGTGGACAAGAAAGATAAGGTAAAGGTAAATTCATTGAAATTTGAGGGCAATAGTGTTTTTTCTGATCATAAACTTAATCGGTTTATGAAGAAAACCAATGAAAAGGGAAAGATTTTAAACTTTTTCAGAACAAAGAAATTTGTGCAGGAGGAGTATGAAGATGACTTGAGCCGAATCATAGAAAAGTACAATGAAGAGGGATATCGTGATGCCTATATTGAATCGGAAAGAGTTACCAGGAATGAAGATAATACTGTTGATGTAAAGATTGATATAAGCGAGGGGGAAAAATATTATTTTGGAAAAATCACCTGGGTAGGTAATACCGTGTATCCTGGGCCTTATCTGAATGAACAACTTCGAATCAGTGAAGGAGATGTTTTTAACCAGACTCAATTGGATGAGCGTTTATTTATTGATGATGATGCAGTTCATAATCTTTATATGAACAACGGCTACTTATTCAGTAATATTGAACCTGTGGACATTAAAATTCATAATGACACAGTTGATTTGGAAATGCGTGTATATGAAGGTCAGCAGGCTACCATAGATGAGGTCATAATTAAGGGAAATACCAAAACTCACGAACATGTGGTGCGTCGGGAGTTGAGAACCAAGCCCGGAGATCTTTTTGATAAGTCAGAACTAATTCGTACCGTTCGTGAACTTTCACAGCTGGGGCACTTCGACCCTGAAAATATTAACCCTGTACCTATCCCTGATCCTGAAAAAGGAACTGTAGATCTTGAGTATAATCTTGTTGAAAAAGCCAATGACCAGATTGAGTTGTCAGGCGGCTGGGGTGGAGGAATGTTTGTTGGTTCCCTCGGACTGAAATTCACTAATTTCTCTGTTCGGAATATTTTTAATAAAGAGGCATGGCGCCCTCTCCCCACCGGCGATGGGCAGACATTATCTTTGCGGGGCCAGACAAACGGAAAATATTATCAGTCATACAGTTTTTCATTTACAGAACCCTGGCTGGGAGGAAGAAAACCCAACTCACTAAGTGTTTCTGTTTATCATTCTATTCAGACAGGAACCAACAGCAGTTACTATTATGGTGGTAACCCCTATGGTGGAGGCGGATACGGCGGAGGCCGTTATGGCGGTGGCTATGGCTACGGATACCAGCCGTTGGAAGAAGATCCAGACGAACACCTGAAGGTTACCGGTGTTTCTGTTGGTTTTGGAAAGCGACTCAGCTGGCCCGATGATTACTTCCAGTTTTATACAGAAGCGAGTTATCAACGATATGACCTAAAAAACTGGGCTTACTTCCTGATGGAAAATGGAAATAGTAACAACCTTAATTTCAAGGCGATGCTTTCCCGTAATTCTATTGACAATCCTCTTTATACAAGGAAAGGATCTAAATTTAGTCTCGGCCTTGAGGTTACACCTCCTTACTCTTATTTTGAGGATAAGGATTATTCCAACCCCGACATGCCTGATGAAGAGCGTTACAAATGGGTGGAATATCATAAGTGGTCTTTCAAAAGTGATATGTTTAAGCCATTGGATAATGCTGCCAAACTTGTATTGATGACTAAAGTAGAGGGAGGTTTTCTTGGTTATTTTGATGAAAATCGTAAGTCTCCATTTGAAAAATTTGTTCTTGGTGGAGACGGGATGTCCGGATATAGTTATTATGGAAGTGAAACTATTGGTCTCAGAGGATATGAAAATGCCTCTCTAACTCCATACAGTGAAGGAGGACGCCAGGATGGGAATATATATAATAAGCTGGCACTTGAGTTGAGGTATCCACTTACTCTTCAGCCATCGGCTACGGTTTATGGTCTTTTATTTGCCGAAGCCGGAAATTCATGGTCAGATTTTCGTGATTACAATCCTTTTGGATTAAAGAGATCAGCCGGGGTTGGTGTTCGTATCTTCCTTCCTATGTTTGGTTTGATGGGAATTGACTGGGGGTATGGGTTCGATGAGGTTTCCGGACGGCCCGATGCTAATGGAAGTAATTTCCATTTCGTAATTGGTCAGAATTTTTAGGCCGGTTGATTATCTGAATAAAATTGGTTTGGTTTTTGCTACCTCTCTAATAAAAAGTGAATTAAGGACTTAAATTCTGAGAGCAATGAGAAAGTATTTTATTATATTAGTGGTTTTAGGTGCTATATTATCATCCTCGGCCAATGTTTCGGCACAGCGTTATGCTTTTGTCGACATGGAATACATTATGTCTAATATTCCTGCTTACGAAGCCGCTCAGGAGCAGTTGAACCAATTATCAGGGCAGTGGGAAAACGAAATCCAATCGATTTATGCCAACGTGGAAGATCTTTACAAGGATTATCAAAAGGAAAGTGTTTTTCTATCCGGTGAGATGAAGACTCAACGCGAAGATGAAATTATTGAGTTGGAGAACCGGGCCAAGCAACTTCAACGCCAGTATTTTGGTCCAGAAGGGGAATTGATGAAACGCCAGCAGGATTTATTAGAGCCTGTTCAGGAAAAAGTAAATGAAGCTATTCGCAAAATTGCCGATAGAGATAATCTTGATGCAGTTTTTGATATGGCAGGAAACGTCGGAGTAGTTTATGTGCAACCTCGTCAAAATATAAGTGATGAAATTCTCAAAGAATTGGGAGTAGGGAATTAAAAATCAGTTGTTAAATCAAAATAGATAAAAGGAAAACTTGTTATGAAAAAAATTACAATTTCATTCCTGATAACCGGATTGTTTGTTATAACCGCCGGCTTAAACGCACAAAATCTGAAGTTTGGTCATGCTAATGTTCAGGAAATAATGCAGGAAATGCCTGAGTTTAAACAGATGCAGCAAGATTTGGAAGGAGAGTATGATCGTCTGGAGAATCAATTGGAAACCATGCAGGAAGATTATCAAAGAATGGAGAAGGAGTATATGGAAAGTGCCGAATCTCTTAGTCCTGTTGAGCGTCAGCAAAAAGAGCAGCAATTAATGGAGACCAGTCAGAAAATTCAGGGCTTCTATCAGTCAACTCAGGAGCAATTGTCGCAAAAGCAACAACAATTGCAGGAACCGATTATGGAAAAAATGAGAAGGGCGATAACTGAAGTTGGCGAAGAAGGTGGATTTATTTATATATTTGCTGCTAATTCAGGAGCTACCGTCTATCATTCTGACCAGAGTGAAGATGTTACTCCATTGGTTAAGACCAGGTTGGGAATTAATTAATCTTATTAAACTGAACTAATTGCAATAAAATGAAAGTATTTAAGTTATTTGCTGTCGTATTGCTTGTTGCCCTTTCGGCCGTGACTGCTTCTGCTCAGGATTTAAAGTTTGGGCACCTTAATGTTCAAAAGCTGATTGCAGAACTACCCGAAAAGCAAGTGGCTGATAAGGAGTTGCAGTCTGAGGCTAAAAAGTTACAAAGCCAGTTGGAGGTAATGAGTCAGGAACTTGATGAAAAATATTCAACTTACATGGCTCAGCGAGATTCAATGTCGCAATTGATTCGTTCTACTCGTGAAAAAGAGATTCAGGATTATGATCAGCGAATCCAGAATTTCAATAAACTTGCGCAGCAGTCACTGGGACAAAAAGAGCAGGAATTGCTTCAGCCTATTATAGAAAAGGTCGAGAAAGCTATTCAGGCTGTAGGAGAAGAGGAAGGTTTTATTTACATTTTTGATGTGAGTTCCCAGGTAATTCTTTACAATTCTGATCAAAGTATTGATTGTGAAGATATGGTAAAAACTAAATTGTCAACAATGTAAAAAGATTGTTTTTAATCAATATTATTAAAAGACCGGTATTTCAATGCTGGTCTTTTTTTATGAATAAACAGATCGGAATGTTTTTATCATGATTAATATACTAATCTTTTTGATGAGATGGTAAATTAGCCGGCAATGCAATCAACCGAAGATAAATTTAATGAAACGAGCATTATAATTTTTAAGCATAATATCACAAAACAATAGATCGTTAGATTTTTAGAAATTAGAGGTTAGATGAAACCTATAATGCTGACATTCTTGATTTTAACAGAAATAACCTTTTAAAAACAAAGAATTGACTGATAGGGTTTTGCAAATGTTTAACGGAGTATTGACAAAAGAATTTGATTAAAAAAATATTATGCTAGAGCAAACGGTTCCATTCGTTCTAAAATTTTTAATTGGTTTTTATCAGATAATTACAAAATTTTAAACGAATGAAAGAAATGATGATAATAGATCTTTAGATATAAGATTGTAGATAAATCCCCATAGTCTTGATAAGCTGTTTAATGACGTAAATAACATGAAATCTTTAGGTGATTGTCAATTAATTAAGGGCGATTGGAACGACAAAATTTACAAACCCACTTAGATAAAAGAGAATTTTTGTCTGTTGTGGACATGGTGAACTCGTTATTTTATATCTTTATGGTTCTGCCGGGTTTGTTCAAATAGTGATAAGTTTATCAGGATTAGCCGATTTGTTGTTGAATTAATAAATTGAAATAGTTCGTGAGTATTAGTCCCAGTACACATAAAGGTCCAATTGGTGTTTTTGATTCCGGATATGGAGGCTTAACCATCCTTAAAGAGTTCTTGAATGATTTTCCTGATTATGATTTTGTTTATTTGGGAGATAATGCACGGACTCCTTATGGCACAAGATCTTTCGATATGGTTTATCGATATACAAAACAATCTGTAATGAGATTGTTTGATATTGGTTGCCAACTTGTTATTCTTGCTTGTAATACTGCTTCCGCAAAAGCATTACGAACTATTCAGCAAAATGATATTCCAGGGTATGATTCTTCCAGGAGAGTTTTAGGCGTGGTACGTCCGAGCGTGGAGAAAATCGGAGAAATTTCCGGGAATGGACATATAGGAGTATTAGGTACCTCCGGAACGGTTCAGTCGATGTCATATTTGTTGGAAATTCAAAAGTTGTTTCCTGGAACAGTTGTTTCTCAGCAGGCTTGTCCCATGTGGGTACCCCTGGTCGAAAATAATGAGGCATTATCTGCAGGAGCCGGATTTTTTGTGGAAAGAGATTTGAATCGTTTATTTAATCAGGATAATCAGATTGACACATTAATTCTTGGATGTACTCATTATCCTCTTCTTTTACCCGTTATTAAACGTTTTATTCCGGCCGGAGTCACTGTAATATCTCAGGGGAAAATTGTTTCTGAAAGTCTGAAAAACTATCTGAATCGCCATCCTGAAATGAACGAAAGATGTACCAGGAATGGCACTATAAGGTTTTATACCACAGAGCATCCTGTTAAATTTGATGAAGCATCAGCTGTTTTTCTTGAACAGCCGGTTTCTTCAACGAGAATCGAATTATAGCCTTGCCAAATATTCTTGTAAGCAATCAGTAGCACTGAGCAGAATTTTTCCGCTCAGTGGCAAAATAATAAGTCTATACGACTCCGGGATTTGTTATTCTTCCTTATACCATCCCGAATACATCAGATAGTTATTGGCAATTTTATTGATCATTTCGCTGGTTTGTTCGGGCTCAATTACTTTAATTTTTTTTGCAGGCACTCCTGCATACACACTGTTGGGTTCTACTTTGGTACCGGAGAGAACCAGAGAATTGGCAGCAATAATTGAGTTTGAACCAATAACTGCATGGTCCAGTATTGTGGATCCAATGCCTATCAGGACGTTATCTTCAATTTTTGCGCCGTGAATGGTAACATTGTGTCCCACCGAAACATTATTCCCAATTTCTACGGTTGATTTCTGATAAAGTGTGTGCAACACTGATCCATCCTGAATATTTACCTTGTTGCCTATGCGAATGCTGTTGACGTCGCCTCTGAGAACAGAATTGAACCATATGCTGCAATCATCTCCCATTTCCACATCGCCAATAAGAGTTGCATTCTCAGCTAAATAAACATTCTTTCCTATTTTTGGAGTAAATCCCCGTACCGATTTAATTAATGCCATGATGTATGATTTGTGTAATAAGATTAAACTATTTGTTATAAAAAAATGTTAGCCTGTAAGGTGTGTTCTGTTTCAAACATACAAATATAAAGTACCTGCTGAAAAATACCTTCAGAGGTTTAAAAATCTGACGAAAATCAACTTCCTGTATTTATATTGTCGATAACTTTACTAGAAATTTACCTGTTAAACCCGGGAAGCAAGTAAAGGTTCCGGTATTATTTTTATTTAACACTTCCTTTTATTTTCATTGATTATTATTAGGTAAAGGGATCGTAATCAGAAATCAGCTTTGTTATGGCAAAGAAATCAAAAGTAATTGAAAAAGAAGAAGTTGTAGTTCGGTTTTCCGGAGATTCCGGCGATGGAATGCAGTTGACCGGCTCTCTGTTTTCATTTTCATCTGCAATTTATGGTAATGATATCTCCACTTTCCCAGATTTTCCGGCCGAAATAAGGGCTCCTCAGGGAACCATAGGTGGTGTTTCCGGTTTTCAGGTGCATTTTGGGCGCAGTGAAGTCTATACACCTGGAGATAGTGCCGATGTACTCGTGGCTATGAATCCTGCTGCATTGAAAGCCAATCTGGAGTGGTTGAAACCCGGAGCCACCATTATTATCGATATAGATAGTTTTGATGATAAGAATCTGGCCAAAGCCGGATATACAACGAACGATCCTATTGTGGAGGATAATCTGGATGGTTATAATATTATTAAAGCACCTATTACAACTTTGACAAAGGCAAGTTTGAAGGATATGGGGCTGGACAATAAAACCATATTGCGAAGCAAAAATATGTATGCTCTGGGGTTGGTCTTCTGGCTTTTTAACCGTCCCCTGGAAAATACAGAACATTTTCTGAGAAAAAAATTTGGTAAGGATCCTAAGATTGCAGATGCTAATATCAGGGTTCTTGAGGCAGGATATAACTACGGTGTTATCATTCAGGCGGTAACACCTTCATACCATATTTCGCCTGCAGATATTCGTAAAGGAACTTACAGGAACCTGAATGGAAACCGGGCGATTGCGTGGGGCTTTTTACTGGCTGCCGAGAAAAGTGGACTTGAACTTTTTCTTGGTTCTTATCCTATTACTCCCGCCACCGAAATTCTTCAGGAGTTGTCTGAACGAAAGGATTTGGGGGTAAAAGTATTTCAGGCAGAAGATGAAATAGCCGGAATCTCCACAGCTATAGGAGCAAGTTTTGCCGGACATTTGGCCATTACTACAACATCAGGGCCCGGGTTGGCTCTAAAAGGAGAAGCTTTAGGTCTGGCAGTTATGGCTGAGCTCCCCCTTATTGTTGTGAATGTACAAAGGGGAGGCCCCAGTACAGGACTTCCCACTAAGACAGAACAATCGGATTTGATGCAGGCACTTTATGGCAGAAATGGTGAGAGTCCTTTGGTGGTTATGGCTGCCAGTTCACCGGTTAATTGCTTCGATTATGCTTTTTTTGCTGCCAAGGTGGCTATTGAACATATGACCCCTGTTATTTTATTGTCTGATGGATTTCTGGCTAATGGAACTCAGCCCTGGCGTGTTCCTGAAGAAGGAGAATTTCCTGAAATTAAACCACCTTTTGTGGAAAAGCCTGCGGAAAAGTGGAATATTTATGAACGTGATCCCGAAAGGCTTAACCGTTACTGGGCATTGCCCGGAACTCCGGGATATCAACATCGAATTGGAGGATTGGAAAAAGATTTCCTTACAGGAGCAGTTTCATACGATCATCATAACCACGGAAGAATGGTGAGAATGAGGAAAGATAAGATAGACAGAATTGCTGATTTTATTCCACTCCTTGAAATTCATGGTGATAATGATGCCGACCTGTTAATTGTTGGATGGGGAGGGACTTTTGGGCATTTGTATACTGCATTGGAAGCTTTGCAGGAGGAAGGGAAAAAAGTAGCTATGGCCCATTTTAGTTACATCAGCCCTCTGCCAAAGAATAGTTATGAAGTTCTGAAGAAATACTCAAAAATTGTTGTTTGCGAACTTAATCTCGGGCAGTTTGCCTCTTACCTGAGAAGCCAGTTTCCCGACCTTTTCCTGCATCAGTATAATAAAGTGGAAGGATTGCCATTTACCGTGGCCGAATTAAAAGATCATTTCAAGAAATTATTGGAGGAATAAAATATGTCTGAAAATACAAAACAAGCTTTTCTGGAGTATAAGAGTGATCAGAATGTAAGATGGTGCCCCGGATGTGGAGATCATGCCATTCTTAATGCTATTCAGAAAGCCATGGCTGAAATGGAAATCCCAAAGGAAGATATTGCTGTTATTTCCGGAATCGGATGTTCCTCTCGTTTGCCTTATTATATGAACACATACGGATTTCATACCATTCACGGACGCGCTTCCGCCGTTGCCTCTGGGGTTAAGGTTGCTAATCCCAAATTACATGTATGGCAGATTTCAGGCGATGGGGATGCCCTGGCTATTGGAGGGAATCATTTTATTCATGCAATCCGCCGAAATATAGACATGAATGTTATCTTGTTCAATAATCAGATTTACGGATTAACCAAAGGTCAGTTTTCGCCAACATCAAAACGAGGGTTTATTTCCAAAACTTCGCCTTTTGGTACTATTGAATATCCATTTCGTCCCGGTGAGTTGACCATTGGTGCCCGTGGATACTTTTTTGCCAGGACAATTGATAAAGAAATTAAACTTTCAGTGAATGTCATGAAAGCTGCCGCAAAGCATAATGGGACATCAATTGTTGAGGTGTTACAAAACTGTGTGATATATAATAATAACACACATCAGGAAATTACGGATAAAAAGTATAAAGACGAAAGGACCATTATTCTGGAACATGGTAAGCCCATGATTTTCGGTAAGGAACGCAATAAAGGAATTATGCTTGAGGGGATTGATATCAAGGTTGTTATCATTGGTGAAAATGGTATAACAGAGAAAGATATTTTGGTTCATGATGCTCGATGTGAAGATCCTACCATCCATCTTAAACTTGCTGATATGGAATATCCTCACTTTCCTGTGGCTTTGGGAGTAATCCGGGATGCAGAAGCTCCGGTATATGATGAGTGTGCCCGACAACAGATTGAAAGTATTAAAGAAACATCTAAAATTAAAAATTTCCATGATCTTGCAACCAGCGGTGATGTATGGGAAGTAAAGTGATTTCGGAGGTCTTGTAACCGGATTAATTTCCTGTTATTTGTTTTGACCCTTTTTAATTGTTTTTTCGAACAGGTTTAGAGCGTGTGCTATTTGGTCTTGCTTGCCAAGCACATACACGATATCACTTTCATGTACGGAAGTTTGGGGTCCCGGATGATCAATCAGTTTGTCGCCACGCTTAATGGCTACTACCGTAACACCGTATGTGGCCCTGAAATCCATCTCGGAGAGGGAGTGGCCGGCAATGGGAGAGCCTTCAGCCACACGAAGTGCTGATATTTCAATGTTGGGAAGATTGCTTAGGATTGATCGTTGTGGCCTTTTTTTGATGTCTCTGACCAGTCCGTAGTTGTTTTTCCGGATTTGAGCAATGGTAGCCTCAATTTCATCTTTCGGCATCAGGAACTTGGTCAGAACCCGTTCAAACATTTCAATAGCTGATTCAAATTCTTCGGGTAGAACCTGTGTTGCTCCAACTGAATATAAATCTTCCGCGTCATCAATTTGTTTGGTTCGTACGATGATGGGTGCATGACGGTTTAATTGCCTTATTTTTTGGGTAACCGACAATGCTGTGGCCAGATCGCCGATAGAAATTACAATGACTCCTGCGGTTTTAGTATGTCCTTTTTCCAAAATGGGCATGTTCTGTGCATCGCCGTAAATTACTGTTTCTCCTTTTTCCTGTCTTGCCTTAACTATGGCAGGGTCGAAAATAATAGACAAGTAAGGTATTTTTAGGTGTTTGGCCATTACTGACATACTAACAATACGTGAGTCTTTCCCGATGAGCAGCAAATGATTTTTAAGGTTTGGAATTTCTATTTGTTTGAGGGGAAACAATCCTTCCACAAAATTTTTTGGAAGCGGCAGTTTCATTACCGCATTGGAAAGAGGTTTGGCAATCATAATCATGAAAGGGGAAAGGGACATGGTAACGACGGCAACTGCCAGAAATAGCTGGTAATAATAATCGGATATCAGATTGTAACTGTCTCCCATTTTTACCAGGATGAATGAGAATTCTCCCACTTGAGCAAGTGCCAGACCAACAAGTATGACTCCACGCATGGTATGGCCAAGGATAAATGCTGCGCCACTTGCAATGATCATTTTTATGAAAATGACCAGAAAGACTGTCCCCATAACAAGTCCCAGATTATTTAGTACAAATTGCAGATCCAGCAGCATCCCGATCATCACGAAAAAGAATGAAGAGAAGGTATCCTTAAACGGAATAATATGTCCAAAGGCATTGTGGCTGTATTCGGATTCAGAAATCATCAGTCCGGCCAAAAAGGCCCCAAAAGCAAGAGACATACCCAATTCGGCTGTAAGAAAGGCCACAGAGAGGCAGATAAGGAGGATGCTCATGAGAAAAAGCTCCTGGTTTTTGGTCATGGCAATGGCATGAAGCAATTTGTTCATGAACAATTTATTGCCAAAGATGACGAAAAGAATGATGCCTAACGATTTAAACCCCATCCAGAGTATTTCGTTCAGAATATCAGTGCTTTTACCACCTATAATGGGGGTAAACAAGAGTAGCGGAACCAGTATCAGATCCTGAAAAATTAGTACTCCGAGTACAGTCCGGCCATAGTTGGAGGTGATTTCCGACCTTTCCTGTAGTATTTTTAGCACAACGGCGGTACTGCTCAATGCTGTAAGAAATCCCACAAAAAGTGCACCTTTTAAATCCAGATCATACAGGCTTGCAATACCCAGGATTGCAAAAGTGGTAAGTGAAAACTGAATAAATCCGCCCCAGAAAACAGTTTTCCGAATCCTAATGAGATGTTTTAAGGAAAACTCCAGGCCGATAGTGAAAAGCAGAAGCACGACACCTATCTCAGCCAGAACTTCAATGTTTTCATGATTGCTGATGATACCCGTCAAATGTGGGCCTGCCAAAACTCCTGTTAATAAATATCCGACAATGGAGGGAATTTTTATTTTGGTGAAAATATAATTTACCAAAGTGGAAAGCGCAAATATGATAAGAATATCCTTGAGTATTGTAAATTCCATAAGTCTTTGATAAACATGTTATTTTTGTGACGCCGGGAAGCCAGGGTAAATGAATCCGGGGCATAAAGGTTTACCGGGGATATTTATTGAATCTGCCCGGTTTACCTGGCAAATATACTTGATTTTATTAGTGCGAATGATGTTTTTTTTGTTTGATCTTGCCGGTTTGAATTATGGAGTTCCCCAAATGATTGTTTCAATCCACAGGACAACTTTCATGAAATAGATTTGTTTGTGATAAAATAAATAATTTTTCTATTGTTTTTATTCGGTTTTGCCATACATTGATTATCTTGAACCCCAAATGATTTTGCCCGGGCCTGAAGGAAAAATACATTTTATTTCTGATAATTTATAGAAATATCGGGAAGAAAATGTCATATGACAACTCTTAAAAAAAAATAATATATGAAACGAGCATGGTAATGATTGCCTCAAAAAAGAATGAAATAATCAACCATGCTGGTTCCATCCGACCTTAATAAATAAATTTTATACGGATGAATAGGTATATTTTGTTTTTGGTTGCCTTGATGTTTTTTGCTTCAGGTTGCAGAAAAGATGACTCCCGTAGCGTTCGTTCTTTTGCTGATTTTTATGAAGGAGATGTTTTACACTCCTTGGCTTCTCGTAATATCGAATCATCCCAATGGATCGATTTTAACAATTTGGATTTTGTAGTAAGTGATGATGGGAGTCGTTATTCCTTAATTCAGGAGGGAGATCAGGTTAGCAAAGGAGATATTATCTGGCAATACAATAATGGTGTACATCAAGTAAACTTAGTTGATGAGGCTGACCCGGACAATGAGATAAAATTTACTTTCATCAGAAATGATGACTACCATATTATCGCTGAAGTGCAATGGGGACAGGGTCATGAAGTATGGCTGTTGGTTTCAGGGGAGGATAATATTAAAGGGATCGTGGTGGATCAGGAGGGAATTTCTTTGCCTTCAACTACCGTGGAGATCAGTTCAAATTCCACAAAAATCGGAGAAGTGATAGCTGATGATTACGGGTATTTTATTTTCAGTCAGGATATGACCGGATTCGAAGATCTGGCAGGTGCTGATAGAATTGTAGTTTGCCGGGATGGTTATACAGATCAGAGAAGGGTAGTTGATACAGGAGGACAATATTTCGTAACCATGACGGAAGGGAAAAGCAGTTTGAATCACGGCATGGTTTATGGCTATATAACTAATTCTATAACAGATAAGCCTTTGGTTGGAATATCTGTTACTGTTGCCTATGGTTCTGAAATTGATGTTGTAACCACAAATAGTCAGGGGTATTATGAAGTTTTAGTTCCTTTTTCAGAGGAATCTATTTCTGTTGTCACGGATGGTTTTGAGGAGACAGATAGTTTTGTTTCATTTGATGACTCCGGCAGGATTCAGGTAAACTTCCCTCTGAACCCCACCGGGAGTTCTGTCACCGGAAAAGTTACAGATTTAAATTTATCAGGTGTTTCCGGCGCTGAGGTGGTTCTTAAAAATAAAGAAGGAGTTATTATTGACAGATATTCATCGAACCCGGATGGAACGTTTAATTTCCAATCTGTCTTTGATGGTGTATACCAAATGTCAATATCTATGCCGGAGTATCATTTTGTTCCTAAATATCAAATGATTGCTGTATCGGGTAAGGGTATTTCGGATGTTCTGTTTACCGGGATGGCTGATGGAAAAACAGGAATAGGCGGCCGGGTGTTTAATCAGGATGATTCCAGTCCTGTGGAAGGTGTTACAGTGATCTGTAGTAATTTATCAACAAAAACTGATGCCAACGGTTATTATATTATGGAGATTGAAGAAGCCGGAAATCATTATATAACCATAGAAAAAGAGGGGTATATGACACGTTGTGATAAGGTGTCCATTTCTGAAAACCAATTGAATTATGAAGATTTCTCAATTGCTCCCCCCTCATCAGGTGTCTCCAGTATTCTTTATGGTTACGTATATAATAATGCTACCAATAACCCTTTAGATGGGGCTCATGTTGTCGAAAACAATGGTGGAGAGGTATTTTCCGATGAAAACGGAAGATATAGCATGCCAATAAGAGTATACAACGAGGAAGGAGCTCAATATATTAAAGTCACCTGCAACCAGGAAAATTTTATTTCTTTCTCAGGATTTTTCTCTTTCAGACCGTTCGGGAATACTCCTCACAATATTTATTTGGAGCCTCTTTAAAAAAAGAAGATTTGCTTATAGGTATTACTTGTTTTTCTCGATACTTGAACATCTCACGGCGATAATTCATAAAATAAATCAGATAAAATAAAGCGGCCGCTTTTTTCTCTATCGGATAAAGGGGATAATTTTTAGTAAAAAAAAAATTTGATGATCTGTTAAAACCCCTGAATATTCTTGATTCTTGTTCAATTTTATTATCTTTGGGTAAGACACAAGAAATAATGAGAATTATTAATCTTTAAAACTTAACAGATATGTCAAATTATCATGAACCGGCAGAGGAGCTGTCGCAGGAAGCGCGGGATTTCTCCAGAGCGTTGAATAGTTTGAAAGAAGAAATTGAAGCTGTTGACTGGTATCATCAACGCATTGATATAACAGAAGATGAGTCACTAAAAAAAATACTTGCCCATAACAGGGATGAAGAAATTGAACATGCCTGTATGACCATTGAATGGTTACGTCGAAATATGCCAGGGTGGGACGAAGAACTGCGGACTTATTTGTTTACAGAGGGAGAAATTACAGAGCTTGAAGAAGAAGATGATGGTGCAGGAAACGGAAATTATGATTCATTAGGTATTGGAAGAATAAAAAAATAGGAGAGAAAGCTATGGATATTTTGAGAAAATCAATGGCTCCCATTTGTGATAAAGCATGGGAGGAAATAAATGATAATGCAAAGGAAGTTCTTACTTCTGTACTATCAGCCCGTAAATTTGTTGATGTTGACGGCCCCAAAGGATGGGATTATCCTGCTCTCTCACTGGGGAGAGTTGATGTTCCTCCCGGCCAGAATGGAGATGTTCAGTATGGCATTCATCAGGTATTACCCCTTGTTGAAGCCCGTATTCCGTTTGAGTTGAACATATGGGAACTGGATAATGTAGCGCGTGGAGCTCTGGATATTGATCTTGACAATATGGAAGAAGCCGCACGTAAGCTGGCACGCTTCGAAGAAAATGCTATTTATAATGGATTCGAGGCAGGAAACATTAAAGGATTAAAGAATTGCTCTGACCATGAAGCTTTGATTTTGACTGATGATGATGATGCGATTATCGGGGTAATTTCAGAAGGGATTGCCAAATTGAAATCTGCTTCGGTAGAAGGGCCTTTTACCCTGATATTGAATACCGATTTGTGGCAGCGTTTTAACTCATCAGGAAAAGGTTATCCTTTGCGTAAACGTGTAGAAAGCCTTTTGGGTGGTTCCATTATTATGGCTCCCTATATTGATGATGCATATCTTGTGTCTGAGCGGGGCGGTGATTTTGAAATGATTATCGGTCAGGATATCTCCATAGGATATGAATCTCACAACCAGAAAACCGTTCAGCTTTATTTTACCGAATCATTTACTTTCCAGTGTGTCGATCCGGCGGCGGTTGTTGTATTGAAATAAGAAAAACGACACATTGTCTGATATTTGAGGCGTAATAAAGACTTTATCTTTGTTGCGCCTTTTTCCCTGGCTTATTATGGTTCATTAGATCGTTAGAACTTTTCTTATCAGGTAAAACTATTTTATAATGATATAAAGGTTGAAAAAACAATGCCTATTTTCTGTCTGTCAAGATTTTGTCAATGGCTGGGCAAAATGGAAATCTAATGATCAATTGCCGGAAACACCCGTTTAGAGTTTAATTTAGGTAGCATTGTTTTTAAGAATATTTTGAGAATTATATTTTTCTGCGATTATCAATATCCTGTTGTTTGAATATCTCATCTGGAATTTTCATGTATAGATCATGTGTTGAAAAGCAAACAATGAATGGAAGAAAACAATAATCATGGACTGGAACCTGTATCTCAATTTTTTTGCGGGCATTATGGCCATTGTCAATCCAATAGGTATTTGGCCTTTGTGGAGCGAACTAACCAATGATGAAGCCAGTGTTATCAGAAAATGGGTTGCTTTTCTTGTTGTACTTACGTCGTATTTTATTCTTTTGGTGTTTTTGTTTGGGGGAAGACACCTTTTGGATTTTTTTTCTGTAGATTTGGCGATTTTTAAAACATCTGGAGGTATTCTGGTGCTTCTGGCAGGGATTTCGATGGTAAAAGGCACTGCTACCCAGCTTTCTGACCGGGATGAATTTGGTGAGACCACTATGGCAATAGCCAAACAACGTTTCCGAAAAATTTTGGTGCCCATGGGGATTCCTGCACTTGCGGGGCCCGGATCAATTACCACCGTGATGATATTTGGTTCTCAGGCTTCTAATCTGACTGATTATCTCTTTATGGGCATTATGATGTTTTTAGCATTTTTAACCTTGTTTCTCGTCTTTCTGAGTTCCAAGTTTCTGGAAAAGTATGTGGATGATATTGTATTTTCTGTTTTTACCCGTCTTTTTGGCATTATGGTTACAGCCATTGCACTTCAGTTTATTCTGGAGGGCTTGGGAGAAGCATTACCGAAATTGATGAGCGAAGTTTCGACAACAAGTCAGTAACAAGTATTCTGACATAAGAACAATTTTCTGGTGCTATCTGAAAAACAAAGTAGCTTTGACCAGTTGTAATTGGCTATTTTGTGTAACCAATGGTATGCCCCAGTATAACCTTGTGAAGGGGAGAAAGACCAAGTGCATTCTCAAGAGCTTCTTTATCTATCCAGGCTCTAACAACACACACCAATCCCTCCGATGCACAGGCCAGGTAAGTATTCTGAGCAATGAAACCTGTATTGGCGTGGGATGTAGCGATATGTTCAGGTGTAATATTTTCAGGTTTTTCGACATCTGCTTTTTGCATGTTGGCTACATAAATGAAATTGACCGGTGCTTTTCCCACAAAATCCTGTTTTCCGCAGTAAGATCTCAAATCTCCTTTCTTAATCATATCAAGCTGATGGTTTTCTGCATTGTAGAGGTAAGCTCCATCCTTCAATACCACATAAAGCTCCATCTCCTGTTTGTTCATTGAAGAGGGAGCAGTTCGTTTTTTTGCGTCCGTGCGGTTGTATCCCCATGCTGCCCAGCACAGATTGGAAAGTTGCTGCTTGGAAAGGTCTTTCGAGCTGAAGTCTCTGCTGCTGCTCCGTTCGCTAAGAGCCTCCATCAATGGCATACCCCCGTTTTTTTCGGGTGCAGGGAGGTCAATGGTCTGTGAAATAACAACCTGTGTTGAGGTTAAAACAGCTATCGTGATAATTGTAAGTATTTTTTTCATGATAAGTGAATGTTGGTTTATGATTGGTACTAAATTAATGAAAAATTTGGTGAGGTTAAAAGAACAGGCAACGAATCTGTTTTGTTATTATTTCTTAGTTTCAGGTGGTAAATGAAAAGTGTTTTGTTGATTAATTGTATGTGATAGATTGTTTTATTGACATGGTCGTATTTGCCACCTCTTTGCAAAATAATTCGTTTCCTTTATGTTATTTTGGGTTGTTGTACTCATTAAAAAAACCGGAGCAATTAGTTGCCCCGGTTATGAAGTTTTAGACTTGCTAAGGTGTCATGGTATATTATACTTTAAATTTTTAGGTTTTTCTTCGACAAGTAAAAGTCAATCCTGTCAATTCCAGTTTCCTTATTTCGCTTGTCCATTTCCTCAAGTGTTTTAGGAGGAGGAACAATTACCTGATCTCCGGGTTTCCAATCCAAAGGTAAAGCCACTTTGTGTTCATCAGAAATCTGAAGTGCTTTAAGAGCTCTGAGAATTTCATCCATGTTCCGTCCCACATTCAGAGGATAGTACATGATCAGACGGATTTTTTTAGATGGGTCGATAAAAAATACTGCACGTACGGCCGCTGTCTGGTGCTCATTAGGCTGTAGCATTCCATATTTTTTTGATACCGACATATCCAGATCTGCGATAATTGGAAAATCGAAATAGACTCCGGTTTTTTCCTTTACGTTTGAAACCCATCCCAGGTGAGCGTGGATACTGTCAATACTTAATCCCAGTAATTCGGTGTTTAACGCATCAAACTCGCTTTTACGCTGGGCAAAACCACTCATTTCAGTCGTGCATACCGGGGTGAAATCGGCAGGGTGCGAAAACAAGACAATCCACTTGTCGTTTGCAAATTCTGATAATTTGATCTTGCCTTTGGTGGTTTCAGCAATGAAATCTGGTGCCTGATCTCCAATGCGTGGCATTGGATAGAATTCTTGTTTTACTTCTTGATTTTCCATCTTTTTATTTTTCGTGGGTTTTTGAATAATGTTTAAACAATTTGATAGAACAAAAGTATATGAACAAAGGTTCATCATCAAATCGATTGTTTCAATAAAGTATAGATGGAAGTTATCTTGTGGCTAGAACCCGAAGAGATTCACCATTTTATGAAAAATGTCTGTGTTTTTCATAAGACCTGTGAAATGCTCTGCACCGGGTCCATAAGCGAAAACGGGTACCATAACACCAGTGTGATTGTTCGTTGTGTATTTGGCATGTATTTCTCCTTTTTCAAAATCTCCTGTTTCAATGGACATGCCTCCTGTTTCATGATCGGAAGTTACGATTATTAATGTTTCTCCGTCAGCGGCAGCCATTTCTAATGCATTGCCTACTGCGATGTCGAAATCAAGTGTTTCCTTTACAATGTATGCGGTATTGTTTTCATGGCCGCCCCAATCAATTTGTGAGCCTTCAACCATCAGGAAATAACCTTCATCGTTGTTATTTAAAACCTTTATAGCTTTTTTAGTGCCTTCCTGAATCAGATTGCCACGCTCGGGGTAAGCCGGGTTATGTTTAGCTGCTGTAAGTATAGCCATTGGACCCTCAGGTGAATTTTTTGCTTGCCTGATAGAGTCATACACCTGGTAATTTTTTGCTTTAAGTTCTTCCAGCAAATTTCTGCCATCTTCCCTTTTTGTAAAAAAACTTTTTCCCCCACCGATAAAGATGTCAATGTCTGTTTTTAGAAAATCAGCAGCAATTTCTTCGTAATTATTTCTCGATTCATTGTGTGCAATGAATGATGCCGGTGTGGCATGTGTGATAGCTGAAGATGAAACCAATCCGGTTGCTTTTTTATTTTTTTCCGCGATCTCGAGAATGGTAGGTATGGGTTTTTTATTCATATCAACTGCAATTGCACCATTGTAGGTTCTTTGTCCTGTTGAGAGGGCGGTTCCTCCGGCTCCGGAATCAGTAGTGTAATTATCCGCACTGTGCGTGGTCGCAAAACCGGAAAATGGCATGTTCGTCATATTAAGGTTTCCTCCATTAACAGTGTAGGCCGCATAAAGATGGGTTGTACCAAGCCCGTCGGCTATCATTAGAATTATGTTTTTGGGTTTTTTTCCAAATTCAAATTCTGAATCAGGAAGCTTTACTACTTCATGATTATGGGTCTTAGCATAGATCTCTTTGAGATTTTTTTTGTCTTTGTAATCTTCCTGAGCTGTTACTGCTACTGAAATCAAGAAGATCAGCAGTATTGACATCATTTTGAATTTCATAATGTTGAATTTATTTTTTATGGTTTATTTACTTGTTGATTCTTTTTTTTTCAGTAATTCACAAATTTATCTGTAACAATGTTCAACTATCAGCGAAATACAAAAAGTTCAGAATCAAATTGATTGTGGTTATTTGAATTTCTTTGTATTTAAACATCTCAGGATGATAATTCATGAATAAATCAGTCCTCATAATATCATTTAAAAAATCAAATTTAAACAGATTCTTTGTAATGAGAAAAGAGAAGGATTATGAGGTTTGGGATTAATATTATTATCTGTGTAAATTTGATACTTTTATGTGGTTAAAACAAAAGTGAATGATGAAAGGTTTGTTATCAAATCATGAACAATAATCAAGGAGACTTGTTTATTTATTTAAGTTTGCTTAAAATTGCTTTTAAATACATTTAAAGCATGTCTGTTTCAACTGAAAATTTTTTGAAGAATGTGTATCTGTTAAATCAGGAGGCAGCGAGTCCGGTAACCAGCAGTCTTTTGGCCGGACGACTTGCGATCTCGGCTGCAGCTGTAACCGATATGGCCCGAAAGCTGGGAAAACTGGGATTATTGGATTATCGCCCTTATAAAGCTCTGATTTTGACAGAGCAAGGGAGAGAGATGGCATTGAAAATTATCAGGAAACATCGATTGTGGGAACTTTTTCTTTATGAAGTTCTGGAAATGGATCTGTTGAGTGTTCATGAGGAAGCGGAAAAACTGGAACACCATACATCAGATGAGTTAATCGATCATATCAACCGTTTTTTAGGATATCCTGATTTTGATCCTCATGGTGATCCAATTCCCAGGGTGAGCGGACATATACCCTCGGAAAAAGGTGTTGTACCCCTATCTGAAATCGGGGAAAAGCAAACTTGTATGGTAAGAAAATTAAGGTATCGCACTGTAGAGACCTCAGATATGTTTGATCGGTTTGGATTAAGAAAAAACCTGGTTTTAAAAGTTAAAAAGGTGTTTTCGTTTGATGGAACCATTGAGGTGGAGTTGCCCGGAGGGAAAGAAGTGATGCTTTCGGGAAAACTTGCTGAAAATATTTTTTGTGTGAGACAATTACAATAGACCGTTAGATTTTCAGATATAAAATTTTAGATGAATCCTATAATCCTGATAATATTCTCGCAGTTTCTAAAAATTTAAGTCTTAGTCTGGTTAAGAGTTTGACTGACTGTTGGAGATATTATAATCTATATATTGATGTTAACACTTCGTTAAACTTTTATAAAAGTCTAAAGTTCAAGTATTTGCAAGTGAATAAGGTTTTATCTTAAAGCACAGGTTATCAATGTTATATGATTTGGCTTAAATCTTATTTCTAAAAGTCTAACGATCTATTGGATGTAATATTGAATAATGATTATGCTGCTAATATATAGATGATTACAGTATATTATCGGCTGTTTGATTAGAACGTAAAAAACTAAATAAAAAAATAACTGTATGGATTGGAGTAATTTATGGTTTGCCTTTGCTCTCACATTATTTGCAGGTTTGTCAACGGGTATTGGGAGTACAATGGCATTTTTTGCCAAGCGCACCAATACCCGGTTTTTATCTATCAGTCTCGGCTTTTCGGCAGGAGTGATGATCTACGTTTCTTTTGTGGAGATTTTTGCAAAAGCGAAGGAGTCTCTTTCCGATGCTGTAGGGGACGAAGATGGCACGTGGCTAACTGTTGGAGCTTTTTTCGCCGGAATTATTTTTATAGCACTGATTGACCGCTTTATTCCCAGAGGAGAAAACCCCCATGAAATGGAGATGATCGAAAATATGAATGAGGATCAACGGAAAGTTAATAAAGATCGTCGTCTCATGCGAATGGGTGCATTTACAGCACTTGCCATCGGTATCCATAACTTTCCGGAGGGTCTTGCAACGTTTACGGCTACCTTGAATGATCCTAATCTGGGTATAGCAATTGCTGTTGCCATTGCAATTCACAATATTCCTGAAGGTATTGCTGTTTCAGTGCCCGTGTACTATGCCACCGGAAGCAAAAAGAAAGCATTTACCCTGAGTTTCCTTTCCGGGCTTTCTGAACCAGTCGGAGCCTTAATTGGTTATTTTTTGTTGATGCAGTTTATGAGTCCGTTGATATTTGGACTTGTTTTCGCCGGAGTAGCCGGTATAATGGTATTTATCAGCATAGATGAATTGTTGCCTGCTGCTCAGGAGTATGGAGAACACCATTTGTCTATCTACGGACTAATTGCAGGTATGGGATTGATGGCTTTAAGTTTGTTGATGTTTATATAAGTTTTAATGAGAAGAGAAGAACGTTTTAAAAAAACAATAGAATGGTTTCAGGAAAATATGCCTGTTGCCGAAACAGAACTTCACTACACCAATCCTTTTGAATTGCTGGTAGCTGTAATTTTGTCGGCCCAATGTACCGATAAGCGTGTAAATGTTATTACTCCTGCTGTCTTTAAGCAATGGCCTACCGAGAATGAGCTTGCTGATGCTTTGCCAGAAGAGGTTTTTGAGATTATTCGGAGTTGCAGTTATCCCAATAATAAAAGTAAACACCTGATTGGGATGGCCCGCATGCTGCGTGATGACTTTGGAGGAGTGGTTCCGGATGATGTGAAAGAGCTTCAGAAATTGCCAGGGGTGGGACGAAAAACAGCCAATGTAATTGCTTCGGTGGTTTATCAAAAGCCTGCAATGGCAGTTGACACGCATGTTTTCAGGGTGTCATGCCGGATTGGACTCACCGAGAAGGCAAAAAATCCTCTGGATGCCGAATTTCAACTGGTGAAATACCTGCCCGAAGAGTTATTGCCCATAGCGCATCATTGGCTTATTCTGCATGGTCGTTATGTGTGTATGGCCCGCAAACCAAAATGTGATCAGTGTGGATTGAAAATGTGGTGCAAATATTATTTGAAGAATAATGCTGCACGAGATGAATGAACAATTATCAGGTGATAAATTCTTAATAAGCCAATCCGTCCATTAACATAACCCCGGGCACCTGTAACTCCAAATGCATAAATCTCAGGCCTGCTAAAATCCCTCGCCAGGGGATAAGCAGGCCCGGGTGTCTGCCGATGTAGCTCAGTTGGTTAGAGCGGTTGTTTCGTCCCAGATAAACTTTCCTCAATTTTTCTTGTTCTTAATGTTATACAGATCAGAATCAATTGTCAGATGGGATATTCTAAAAGACTTATTTATTACTGTACAATAGTTCACTTTATTTTACTGACAGGATGTTCGCAAAAAACAACAGAGGTTGCTTCTCCGGTGCGGGATATGGAGACATTTTCTTCTGATGGGCAGGTGGATATTCCCCAAAGGTGGTGGGAGGTATTTGGTAATGAACATCTCAATAATTTTGTAGATAGTGCTCTTCATTCTAATTTTGATCTGCAAACAGCATGGTACAGGTTCCGTGAGGCGGAGGCCATTAAACGACGCCAGTCTTCTTCTTTTTTCCCTTTTTTGGATGCTTCTGCAGAGGCAGAAACTTTTAGTCCCGAATCTTCAAATGGTAATAGTGAGCAATTTCAACTAGGTCTGCAGGCGGAATACGAAATGGATTTGTGGGGGAGAATACGTTCAAGGTTTGATGCAGAAAGATTTCGTGCCAATGCTTCGTTTCTGGATTACCAAACAGCAGCATTGACTTTATCGGCTGAAATTGTTCGTACCTGGTTTCAGCTTTCCGAAGCCCAGGCACGGGTAAATATCAGTTCGCAACAGTTGGAAACCAATGCTCAGGTTCTTGAACTTCTTAATACACGGTTTGGTACAGGACAGGTTCGCAGGGTGGATATCTTAAGACAGGAGCAGCTTCTCGAAGCCACCCGTGAAATAAAAATTCAGGCAGAAGCCGGGCAACAGATGCTTGTGCATCAATTCAATGTGTTGTTGGGCCGCACACCACGAAAAGAGGTTGATCCAATCAATCCGGATTTGCCGGATTTACCGCTCATACCCGAAACCGGGCTTCCGGCAGAACTTATTGAACGTCGTCCGGATGTTAAAAGAGCTTTTGAATTGGTAAAAGCCACCGATCGCGATCTGGCATCGGCCATGAGTAATCAGTTTCCACGAATTTCATTGTCTGCATCGCTTTCATCTTCCTCAGCCAATGCAAATGATTTATTTGACAACTGGGTTCGTTCCTTTGCCGGAAATTTACTGGCACCTCTTTTTTATGGCGGAGAACTCCGTGCCGAGGTGGATCGCACAAAAGCTGTAAAAAGGCAGCAGGTGTATCTGTACGGTCAGACTGTTTTAAATGCTTTTAGAGAGGTAGAAGATGCCCTTGTCAGAGAACAAAAGCAGCAGGCTGTTGTCGGAAGTATTGAAAAACAACTCAAACTGGCAAAGGAAACCAACCAACAAATACGCGCAGCCTATTTTAACGGAGTAGGAAATTACCTTGGGGTATTAACTGCGCTTAATGAAGAACAACAACTACAACGTGATTTGCTGACAGAAAAGCTTGTGCTAATAGAATACCGGATTGCGCTTTATCGCTCTCTGGCAGGTGGATTTGAAACGCCCCTCGAAGAGGAGTGAACTTGTTACACCTAATGTAAGCGGAATCGATCCGTTTTGCAGGCTGGTTATGCAGAGTTTTGGGAACTATATGGTTAGTGGTGAGGTACGAAAAATATCCATTTGTGTTTAGTTGCAACTCAGCTCTGTTGCTTTGCTCGCAAAGATATTCATACCGACAAAAGCCCAAGGTTGCAATAGTTTCTTTTTCCCTGTGGTATGCTCTGTTAGGTCCGGTAAAATTATTTGAATACAAGGCCTGCCCAGCCAAGAATTGAATATATATTGATTTGACAGCATATTAACAAGATGTTATCATGAACAAAAAAAAGGCACTTCTCATATCATTACTCATTTTACTGGTTTCCGGGGTGATACTGGTATTGATTTTTATTTCTGAGCCAACAGCACAACGTGAGTCGGCTGCCAGGGAGACGGCTATGCTGGTAAATGTTACACAGGTGTCGCGGGGCGATTACCGACCGGTTTTTGTAACAACAGGAACCGTGAGTCCCGAAAGTGAAATTGTTCTGAGTGCCAGGGTCAATGGGGAGGTGATTCAACGATTTCAAAGTTTTAATCCGGGTGAAATTGTAGCAAAAGGAACCGAGTTGGTAAAAATAGATCCTGCAGATTTTCAAAATATTCTTCAGTTACGAATGAGTGAACTTCAACAGGCCGAAGCCAATCTAAGTATTGAGAAAGGTCAGCAGGAAGTAGCACGTCAGGATTATCAGCTGTCGGATGAAACATTGTCGGAAGAGAATGAAGCATTAGTGCTGAGAATTCCTCAGTTAAAAACGGCACAGGCAGAGGTGGATGCCGCCAGTGCAGCTGTTGATCAGGCCAGACTTGATCTGGAGCGTACATCGGTTAAGGCTCCTTTCGATGCCCAGATATTAACCCGGCAAGT
>CAYOFH010000025.1:0-3440 GCA_964403175.1 uncultured Marinilabiliaceae bacterium | reverse complement strand
TGGAGCGTACATCGGTTAAGGCTCCTTTCGATGCCCAGATATTAACCCGGCAAGTTGATGTGGGTTCTCAGGTTTCGCCGGGTGATGAGCTGGCTCGTTTGGTTGGTATCGAAATCTATTGGGTGGAGGCTATGGTACCTCAGTCAAGAATTCAGTGGCTTTCTTTCCCGGATGATGAATCAGGAGGGGGGGCAGAAGTAAGGGTGCGCAATCGTTCGGCGTGGAACGAGGAAGACTATCGCATTGGCAGACTTGAGAAAATGGTGGGTGCTCTTAACGAGGAAACAAGGCTTGTAAGAGTTTTAGTTTCCGTTAAAGATCCTTTGGGTATCAAATCCGATATGGAAAAACAACTTCCTTTAATGATTGGGGCCTTTGTGGAGACAGGTATTGTTGGGAAAAAGGTGGAAGATGTAGTTAAGCTGAAACGTGATTTTGTTCGAAAAGGGCAAACTGTTTGGGTTATGAAAGATGATAAACTGGATATTAGGGATGTGGATATTTTGCTTACCGATGCAGAGCATGCCTATATTAGTGAAGGACTTAACGACGGTGATAAGGTTGTTACCACTAATCTTGCCACGGTAGTGGATGAAGCACCTCTTCGCCTTGAAGAAAACGGAAGTAACTAAAATATGGAAAACAATCCAGTACAAAATAATCAGAGAAAATCAAAGGGCGTCATTGAGTTTATGGCGCGTAACTCTGTTGCAGCCAATTTGTTAATGGTTATTCTTCTTGTGGGGGGCATTTATACTATGTATAACATGCAGAAAGAGGTCTTCCCTGAGTTTCAACTAGATATTGTCGATGTAAACGTGGCTTATCCCGGTGCAGCTCCTGCAGAGGTGGAGTTTGGTATTCTTATGCCTGTTGAAGAAGCTGTGCGTGGGGTTCAGGGGATAAAAGAAGTTACCTCCACAGCCCGTGAAGGTTCAGGGCATGTGAGAATAGAACTGGTTCCGGGTTCCGAGCGGATGAAAGCTTTTCAGGACATACAACAGGCCGTTAACAGAATTCGTACTTTTCCCGATGATATTGAAGAACCTGAGGTGATACTACAATCGCAACAACGCGATGTTTTGGGAATCGGCCTTTACGGTGATGTGGATATCTGGACATTGCGGGTGCTGGCCGAGCGGTTGAGAGATCAGTTGCTCAATAGTGCACAAATTACCCAGGTGGAGATTGGAAATGTGCCTGATATGTTTACCCATGTGGAAATTCCCCGCCACCGTCTTCGGGAGTATAATCTTACACTTTCGGATGTTGCAGAGATTATTGCCCGTTCGAGTGAAGACATTCCCGCCGGTGCCCTTGAAACAGGCAGCGGAGAGATACTCCTGCGCATGAAAGAGCGTAAACAATGGGCCACCGAATTTGAAAAGATTGAAATAATATCTTCCTCAGATGGAGGAAGTGTGACACTCGCTGATATTGCCGAAGTAACCGATGGTTTTGAAGAGTCGGGTTTCCATGGTGAGTTTAATCAACAACCAACTGTTGACCTGAGCATTTACCGGGTAGGGGACCAGTCTCCTTTGACCATTGATGCCACTGTTAAAGAAATTCTTGAAGATTTTGCCCCAACATTACCCCCGGGCGTAAAATATCGTATCGAAAGTAACCGGGCAGAAGATTACAAGGAGCGGTTGTCATTGTTAACCGAAAACGGTCTGCTTGCCATTGTTATTGTTCTTTTAATCCTTGCACTTTTCCTTGAATACCGTCTTGCCTTTTGGGTAATGATGGGAATGGCCGTTTCTTTTGTAGGTGGAATAGTATTTTTGCCGGCCATCGGTGTGAGCATTAATATGATTTCAATGTTTGGTTTCCTTGTGGCATTGGGGATTGTTGTGGATGATGCGATTGTGGTGGGGGAGAATATCTACGAATACCGGCAAGGCGGCATGAGTGCGATGGAAGCCGCCATAAAAGGAAGTAAAGATATTGCACGGCCCGTTGTGTTCAGCATAATGACCAATATTATTGCGTTTATTCCACTTTTGTTTATGCCGGGAGAAACCGGAAAATTCTGGTGGCCTTTGCCAGTGGTTGTCATCACTGTACTTGCGGTTTCTTTGTTTGAGGCATTGCTGATTTTGCCGGCCCATTTGGGACATACCGGAGAAAGAGGACGCTTAAAAATAGAAATTTTTCTGGAAAAAGTTCGAAAAGGTTTTGGGCGACGCTTCGATTACTTTATCAATCAAAAGTATCGGCCATTCCTTGATTTCTCTCTTAAAAACAGGTATATAACCCTCAGTATTTCAATTGCTTTGCTGATTGTAGTCGGAGGATATGCCTACAGCGACCATATGGGTATTATCATGATGCCCGAAGTGTCGGCCGATGAGATTGAAGCAGGTGTGCGGTTGCCTGTTGGGGTGACGCCTGAACAGGCAGCAAAAGTGGCACGAGATATTACACGGTCAACAAGAGAGATGTTTGAAACTCATAATTTATATGAAGAGGCGGTAGGCATTAAGACGAATGTTCGGGGCCAGAGTTTTATTGATGTGGAAATTGTTATGAAACCACCGGACCAGCGAGACATGACAGCCAGGGAATTAATTACCCTCTGGCGAGACGAGATTGGAGATATTGAGGGGGTGGATCAGATTACTTTTCAGGCGGAACGAGGCCCCGGTGGATGGGAGTCTGATATCAGTGTGGACATCAGTCACTCGGATATTGAAATTCTCGAGGCTGCCAGCATGGAATTTCTCAGACAAGCCGAACGATTCGAGGTTACCAGAGATGTGAACGACAATTATGATGCGGGTAAGATGCAGTTTGATTTTAAACTCCTTCCCGAGGGTCGTAAGCTGGGTTTGACCTCTTCGGATATAGGGGGGCAGATACGCGATGCATTTTACGGGTCGCTGGCAATGCGTCAGTTAAGGGGCGTTAATGAAGTGGAGATGCGTGTAAAGCTTCCTTATAGTGAGCGTGAGGAAATCCATAATCTTGAAGATTTTGTGATTCGCACGGCCGGTGGGCAGGAAGTGCCGTTACTTGATGTGGCTCAACTCGAATACGGAGAAGCATTTACAAGCATAAACCGTCGAGACGGCCGGCGTGTGGTAACAGTTAGTATGGATGTTGAGCCTGAAAGCGCGATATCCCAGGTAATGCAATCGTTCAATGAGGAGATTTTACCTCAATTGGCTTCCGATTACCCCGGCACTACCTGGAGTTTTCAGGGAACCCAGGCCGATTTACGGGAATCGACTCAGGTGTTGAAGGGTGGTTTTATTATGGTTTTGTTGGTTATGTATGCACTTTTAGCCGTCGCTTTTGGAAATTACTTTCAGCCCCTTATTGTCATGTTTGCTATTCCTTTTGGCATTGTGGGAGCCGTAATTGGACATATTTTACTTGGCCACGACCTTTCATTGGTCAGTCTAATGGGAATTATTGCTCTCTCCGGGGTGGTG
>CAYOFH010000024.1:30342-32505 GCA_964403175.1 uncultured Marinilabiliaceae bacterium | reverse complement strand
ACAAAAGTAATAATTTATTATCCGATTGCCCGGTATTGCTTTCTTGTTTATTGTCAAAACCCAAAACCCTCAACCCAAAACTCTCAACTATCCTTTAGTTCTTTTATAAAATCAATGATTCCCTGTTCGTCGTCTCCCGATTGCTCTAGGTGTTTTATAAAAGCGCTGCCCACAATGGCGCCGTGGGCATATTTGCAGACATCGCTGTATGTTTGATGATTGCTGATGCCAAAACCTACCATTCGGGGAGTGGAGAGCTGCATGTCATTGATGCGCTCAAAATATTCGATTTGTTGTGCAGACAATTTATCGCGGGCACCGGTTACGGCAGCAGAGGAAACCATGTAAATGAAAGAGGTGGAGGCGCTGTCCAGTTTTCTTACGCGTTCTTCAGGCGTTTGGGGTGTGATCAGAAAAATATTACTGATTCCATTATCGGTAAAGAGCTCCTGATGTTCTTCCAGGTAGGTTTCGTAAGGGAGGTCTGGGATGATCAGACCGCTGATATTGTTCTTTTTGCATTGTTCAATAAATTTCTCCGGCCCATACTTAAGAACAGGATTGAGATATCCCATCAAAATCATGGGCATGGAGATTTCCGCAGAAATAGTTTCCAGTTGCTCAAAAAGCTTGTTGAGGTTCATGCCGTTTTTTAGTGCCCGGGTGCTGCTGTTTTGTATTACAGGGCCGTCGGCCAGCGGATCGGAGTAGGGCATTCCTATTTCCACAAAATCAACTCCTGCTTTTTCCAGAGATTTTAAAACTTTGGTAGTGCTTACAATATTGGGGAATCCTGCTGTGAAATAGACCGATAACAGATCTTTTTTTCTATTAAGCAGAGACTTTAATTTTTCCATTGTTTTTTTGTTTTGTAATAGGGATTTAGTGAAATAAGTTGATGATATTAGGTTATTTCGAAACAATCCTTCATTTGTTAATGGACAGGGGCGTTGCAATTAGTATTTTATTACAAATTAAAGCGCTCCATATAGGTTTTCATGTCTTTATCTCCTCGTCCTGAAACGGTAACCACTACATTTTCTTCCGATTTAAGTTCCAGCTGGTTGAGTGCTGCAAGGGCATGTGCCGATTCCAGGGCTGGAATAATACCTTCTTTTCTTGTGATTAAAAGGGCCGCATCCAGCGCTTCCCGGTCGGTAACGGAAAGATATTTTGCCCGCCCGCTTTTAGAAAGCCATGCGTGCAGGGGGCCTATTCCGGGATAATCCAGTCCGGCCGAGATACTGTAGGGTTCTGTTATCTGACCGTCATCAGTCTGCATAAGGTAGGTCATGCTTCCGTGTATCACACCTGTCCCGCCCATGGCAATGGATGCTGCGGTTTTGCCCGAGGTTAATCCCTCGCCGGAGGCTTCTGCGCCAATAAGCTTTACATCCGGTTCGTCCAGAAAATGATAGAATGATCCTGCTGCATTAGAACCACCGCCCACACAAGCCACAACATAATCGGGATTACTGTTGCCTGTTTTATTTCTCATTTGCCATTGTATTTCTCCGCTGATGACCGATTGCAGACGGGCTACCAGATCGGGATAAGGATGGGGGCCCACCACTGAGCCGATGAGGTAAAAGGTATCCAGCGGATTGGCGATCCAGTCACGCAATGCTTCATTGGTGGCATCCTTGAGCGTGCGACTGCCCGAAACGGCTGGTCTCACATCAGCTCCAAGCATCTTCATTCGCGCCACGTTGGGAGCCTGTCGCTCCATATCGGTTTCTCCCATATATACGATGCAGTCCAGTCCCATCAATGCGCATACAGTTGCCGTAGCTACTCCATGTTGCCCGGCCCCGGTTTCTGCAATGATGCGCTTTTTCCCCATTTCACTGGCCAGCAGAATCTGGCCGATGGTGTTGTTGACTTTATGACTGCCGGTGTGATTGAGGTCTTCACGCTTTAGCCAGATGTTGGAACCATAATGCTCGGAAAGCCGCCCTGCATAGTAAAGGGGAGAGGGGCGTCCGGCATAGTCTTCCAATAAGGTTTTGAAGTCTTTGCGAAACGATTCCGAGTTCATTATCCGAAGATAATTCTCTTTTAAGTTCTCAATGTTGGGAATGAGCATCTCAGGGATGTAGGCACCTCCAAAGGGGCCGTAAAATCCCCGCTCATCAGGTTGAAATGAAGTTGACATATTGAGTA
>CAYOFH010000024.1:0-30242 GCA_964403175.1 uncultured Marinilabiliaceae bacterium | reverse complement strand
TGACGTATCACATTAATAAACTGTTCCACAGTTGCAATATTTTTTAATCCGGGTGCTGTTTCAAACCGGCTGTTAATGTCCAGCGCATAAGGTGTAACAGGGCACTCTTTTAATATTCCCGATGCATCTGCGTTTTCTATTCCTCCGCTTAAAAAGAAAGGCCGGGCAGGTTCAAAGCCTTCCAGTATTGCCCAGTCAAACTTTTTGCCACTGCCCCCATATTGTTGAGTTGGTGTGTCGAAAAGAAAAAAGTCGCATACTTCTTTGTAATCTTCTGTTTTTTTAATGTCATCTTCGCTCTTCAGGGAGAAAGCTTTTATTACTTCATAGCCTTCATTTTTCAGTTCCTGACATTGGATCGAAGATTCCGTTCCATGTAATTGAACAGTGTTTAGGCTGAATTTTTGACAGGTTTCTTTTATGGTTTCGGAATCTGCATTGACAAAAACCCCTGTTTTGCGGATATTTTCAGGTATCAGGTCTGTAGTCTCCGGCTTTAAGATGCTGCCGGCGTATCGCGGCGATTTGGGGTAAAATATGAAACCGATATAGTCGGGTTTTACTTTTACCAAATCAATAATGTTTTGGCGATGACGCATTCCGCAGACTTTTATTTTAACCTGTTTTTGCATGAATTTGTTGTTTGTCACTGGGTTATTTAATGCTTTGTTGTAATCTTGTCAGTTTTTATGAGTTAATTGCTTAAAGTTGCACTGGTTGTTACCCTAAACCCTAAGTCCTAAATCCTAAGTCCTAAATCCTTACGACTGAGAAACTTCTTTTGAACTTACTTCAGCTTTGAAATCCACGCAAACCTGTACCGGGTTATCATGTTTCATAAAATACTCTCCCATAAGAAATCCTTTGAATCCTGCGTTTTTCAGAAACCGGAAATCATCAGCCGAATGGATTCCGCTTTCGGCAATGGGAAGGATATGTGGGGGAAGTATCGAGATCATATTGGCTGCATGTTGCAAATCCACCTCAAAGGTTTTGAGATTGCGGTTGTTGATGCCTACCATATCCACATAGCTGTTTAGAATCTCCGCTTCACTCTCATCATGCAGTTCCATCAGCACTTCCAGTCCCAGATAATTGGCCAGAGCGGCCAGTTCCTGTGCCTGTTTTTTCTCCAGTATAGCTGCAATCAGCAGGATGGCGCTGGCGCCGATAGCTTTTGCTTCATAAATCTGATAGGGGTCGATAATAAATTCTTTACGAATGATGGGAGTGTCAGCCAGGTCGCATGCATTACTTAAGTCGTCGTTGCAGCCGCCAAAGAAATGGGTATCGGTAAGGACTGAAATCCCCGCAACTCCTGCTTTGGCATACCCGGGAATGATGTCCTTCACTTTTGCACCGGCATGAATTTGGCCTTTGGAAGGCGACTGGCGTTTAAACTCGGCAATAACCGGAAAGTCGCTTTGTTTTATCAGATTTTTTTTGATAGAGCCCGTAGGAGCTGTAAAGTGGCGATAATATTTCAGTTCTTTTACCGATACTTTATTTTTGGCAGCTTCGACTTCCTCTTTCTTTTTTGCTACTATTTTATCCAGAATATTCATACCGTTTTTGTTAGGATTAGACAATTTCCAAAAGATTCTTCAGCGTGGCATCAGCTTTTCCTCCTTTTAGTGAATCGGAGGCTTGCTCAAGGCATTGTTCAAAGGTTAGTTTTTCATTCATGGTTTGTATTGCAAGCGCAGCATTGGCAAGCACAGCGTTGTTTTGTGCCTCGGTTCCTTCTCCATTCAATACTTTCTTGAAGATAGAGGCTGATTCTTCTACTGTATTTCCACCAAAAATATCCTCAGGTTTGTTGGCCGGAAGTTTGATGTCGTCCGGTTTCAGCAGTTTTTCTCCTTTGTGCGAAATTACCTTAAAGGCATCAGTTAACGATATCTCATCGTATCCGTCGATACTGTGTACAATGCTGAATTTCTTGTCGGATTGCTGATAAATATACTGGTAAATACGAGCCAGTTCGAGGCTGAATACGCCCACCAGTTGAAACTGCGGATCGGCCGGGTTTACCATTGGGCCAAGCATATTAAAGAAAGTCTTGATGCCCAGTTCGCGGCGAATGGGGCCTACGGCCTTCATTGCCGGGTGGAACAGTGGTGCGTGCATAAAGCAAATCCCAGCCTTGTCAATTTGTTTTTTTAGCAGATCATTGTCGTTGGAAAACTGATAGCCCAGATATTCCATTACATTGGAAGACCCACAGGCAGAACTTACACCTGCATTTCCGTGTTTGGCAACTTTGTATCCTGCACCGGCCACTACCAATGAGGCCAGTGTGGAAATGTTAAAGGTGTTTTTGCCATCGCCTCCCGTACCGCACATGTCGATGGTTTGAAATTCTGACAGGTCAATGCGCTTGCATTGTTCCAGCAGTCCGTCGCGGAAACCCGACAATTCTTCTACCGTAACAGAGCGCATCATAAAAACCGACAGAAAAGCCACAACTTCCGATTTGCTGTAGTTTTCGCTGGTAATATTGACAAGTATTTCTTTGGCCTCCTCTTTTGACAGCGTGTTGTATTCGAAGAGTCTTTTTAGTGTTGGCTGTAGCATTGGTTCTGTTGTTTTATTCTTTAATATCTATATTGATAGTGTTTCGTTTTCTGCTATCAACTAATGACAAAAAACTACTGACTAACTTTATCCTTCAATCCAGTTTTTTATCATTTGCTTTCCGTGTTCGGTCAGAATGGATTCGGGATGAAACTGCACGGCCCGGACATCATATTTTTTATGGGTAATGGCCATGATTTGCCCTTGTGTGTCGCGGGCAGTGATGTTTAGCTCTTCAGGCAGATCCTTTTCATTGACGACCCATGAGTGGTAGCGTCCGCCCATGAAGGTGTCGGGCAGAGTGTTGAAAAGCAGTTCATGGCGTTCGCATACCGAAATGGGGGTGGCAATGCCGTGAAAAACTTGTGGCAGGTTGTAGATGGAGCCTCCAAATACTTCTGCAATGGCCTGACAGCCCAGACATACGCCGAAAATGGAGTGGGTGGGGGCCAGTTCTTTAATCAGAGGTTTCAGTATGCCGGCCTCGTCCGGAATTCCGGGGCCCGGGGAGAGAACAATTTTGTCGTAAGCCTGGGCTTCTTCAATGGTGATTTTGTCGTTCCGGAATACATCAACCTCCTGATCGGCCACTTCTTCCAGATAGTGCACCAGGTTGTAGGTAAATGAGTCGTAGTTATCTATAACGAGTATTTTCATCTTTTTTGTTTTTTCGCAAAGCCAAAATGCCGGTCTTTGACGGGTTGTTAATTCTTTTTTCTATTCACTTTAAACTATTGTGCCTGCAAAAAAGAGTGCGTTGTTATCGGTCTTTGATAAGAAAGCGTCAAATACAAGGCTTTCGAAGTTTTTGAAATCAAGGAGTTTACTTTTCGTAAATGACTGTTTCAAAAACGAGTGTAACGCAGTATTTGGCGTTTTCTTGCAAAGACTAAAACTCCGCCGCCATTTCGATGGCTTTCTTCAACGCACCCAGCTTGTTATTTACTTCCTGAAGCTCTTTTTCTTCAACTGATTCGGAAACGACTCCTGCACCGGCCTGATAGAACAGGGTGTTGTCTTTACTTAGAAACGATCGTATCATGATGGCCTGGTTAAAAGAGCCGTCAAGGCCAAGTTTTCCAATGCAGCCTCCATAATAACCGCGGTTGTGGGGTTCATACTTATTAATCAGTTGCATGGCTTTGTATTTGGGAGCTCCCGACAAAGTGCCTGCGGGAAAAGTATCGGCCATGACACGCGCAATTTCTTTGGGTTTTCTGAGTTTTCCGGTTACTTCCGATACCAGATGTAGAACATGGCTGTAATATTGTACTTCTTTGTATGTCTTTACTTCAACCTCCCTGGAGTTGCGCCCCAGATCGTTTCGTGCCAGATCAACAAGCATTACGTGTTCTGCGTTTTCTTTCGGGTCTTGGCTCAGTTCTTCGGCAAGTTTCATGTCTTTGAGGTCGTCGCCTGTGCGGCGGAACGTTCCTGCAATGGGATTAATAGTGGCCAGTCCTTTTTCTATTACCAGCTGGCTTTCGGGCGAAGAACCCATGAGGCGGTAATTGCCATAATCGAAATAGAAAAGATAGGGCGAAGGGTTGATGTGACGCAACGCTCTGTAAACATTGAATTCATCGCCTTTGAACGTTTGTGAAAACTGGCGCGACAATACAATCTGGAATACATCACCCCGATACGAGTGCTCTTTCCCTTTGGTAACCATCTCCATGTATTTTTGCTCATCAAGTGGTGATTTTTCATTATCCACAGGCGTAAAGTAGAAGGAGGGAACTGCCCGGCTCTTCAGAATTTCCAGCGTGTTATTTAACGAGGATTCCTGTCCGGGCAAAAGATGTTCTACTAAATAAAGCTGATTGGTAAAGTGGTTGAAAGCGATGACTGACTGGTAGAGATGATAGCGGATGTCGGGGATGGAGTGGGGGGCCTCAGGATTAATGTCGAGGGTAAGATCTTCAAAGTAGCGGACTGCATCGTAAGCAGTGTATCCATAAAGTCCGGAGGCGGGAACCGGGCATTTCTTCTGATCTTCTTCGGAGATTTCAAAGCTGTTGATGAATTCCTGTATTAGTTCCGGAACCGATTCCTTTTCTGATAATGAAATCTCCGACTTACTTCCATCCGGATATCGGGATAAAGCGGTTTCGTTTTGCACTATGAAATCGGCTATGGGGTTGAAACAGATAAAAGATAATGAATTGTTTCCACCATGATAGTCCGAGCTTTCGAGCAGTATAGTGTTGGGGAATAAATCCCTAAGCTTAAGGTAGATGCTCACGGGAGTTACGATGTCGCCCACATGAGCCGGGATGCGGCTGCACGAGAGATTTAGTTTTTGCTTCTTCATAGGTATCGGTTGTTTTTTGTTTTTAAAAGTTGGAATAAAAAAAAGGCTCACCGGGATTTCCGGTAAGCCTTTCTTGTTTTATGCTTTAGTTACAAATTAAGCATGAAGACACCACCTTAATCCCTTTGAGGAATAAAGAAATGACGCCACCACCAAATATTTGTAACTGAAATGTTCATGTTTTTATCTAATTGCCGGGCCTTTTGGCCCTGTTTTATGACTTTTGTTCTGTTTTTACACATTGCAAGTTTAGGGAATGATTTTTAAATATGCAAGAATATGGGGGAAGTTTTTTTGTGATGATGAGTTTTTTAATTGATATTACCGCCATTTAATTTTCTTCACACTTTTCGTTTTATTAATATTATCCGGTAAATTATCAAGCACAGCCGATTTTATCCGGTCAATCAGCAGCTGCCGAGTAAAGCTTTGATGAGCAACAATGCTTACTTCTCTTACCGGTTCGGGGACAGCAAATCTTCTCACAAAGGGTCTGTCGGTCATTGAATCGACCGATAATTCCGGAACCAGGGTATAGCCAATTCCTTTGCGAACCATTGCTTTAAGTGCTTCAATACTTCCGCTTTCATAGTAAAAACCAAAAGCATTATTGGTTTTATTGGCTTTCCCGCAGATGTCCAATGTCTGGTTGCGAAAGCAGTGCCCCTCGGTAAGAACCAATACTTTTGCAGGATCCAGCAGATTGTCTTTTATGAATTCATTGTGCATAAAGGGGTGATCATAAGGGGCATAAAAAAGAAAGGGCTCATAAAACAGCGGTATTTCCCGGATTTGTTTTTCCTCTGCAGGAGTAACCATCAGGCCTATATCAATGCGATCGTTGTGAAGTGCTTTGAGAAGTTGTTCCGACTCAAGTTCTTCGATGCGCAGGTGGGTATTAGGGTTTTTACTGATAAATTGGGGCAGAAACTGTGGAATGAGGTAAGGTGCCAGTGTGGGAATAATGCCTAAACGAAATTCTCCTTCAATGCTTTTTTTCTCCTGATTGACATAGTTGCGCAAGTCAGAAATCTCCCTGAGAATCTGCCGGGCTCTGATGATTATCTCTTCTCCAGCAGGTGTAGGTTCCAGAGGCTTTTTTGTCCTGTTGAATATCTGTACTCCAATTTCATCTTCCAGTTTGCGCACCTGCATGGTTAATGTGGGTTGTGTGATGTGACAGCTTTCAGCGGCATCCACAAAATGACGATGGTCGTCCAATGCCACAATATATTCAAGTTGCTGGATATTCATTCGTATAATTATTACTTAAGTTATTGGCCAGATGGAACTTCATTCGTATATTTTTTTTATTCAAGTCGAGTGGAAATCGAATGCAAGAACTTTTATACATGTTCTTTTAAGGCAAACATTGTCATGTTCTTTTCATCCGTTTTTGATTTTGCAGTTCAAAAGATATAAAAAAAACGGAAAACCTTTATCAGGCTCCCGCTTTATGGTGGTTTTTATATATTTAATCTTAATTTTTGGCAAGTGTACCAATTTTTTAAAAAATATCTTTCATTTTACTGAAAAAACCATTTTGTTCGTTCCCCGATTTGGGAGTAAAAGATTCTGATTCTTTCATTTTCTCCATTATTTTCTTTTCTTCTTTTGAGATATCCGAAGGAATCCAAATATTTACCCGAACCAAAAGATCTCCCCTTTGATAACTGTTTACCTCGGGCAGACCCTTTCCTTTAAGGCGTAATATTTTTCCGGGTTGTGTTCCTGGATCAATTTTTACTTTAACCTTGCTATCCACAGTGGGGATTTCAACCGGCGTTCCCAATACTGCATCAGGAATGCTTAGCTGAAGATGATATATAAGATCTCTGCCTTCTCGAATAAGTTCGGGGTGTTTTTCTTCCTGAATTAGTACAAGCAAATCTCCATTGATGCCACCACGTCGGGCAGCATTTCCTTTGCCTGATACAGAGAGTTGCATGCCTTCTTCCACTCCGGCAGGGATATTTATGCTGACCACTTCTTCGGTGCGCATTACGCCATCTCCATTACAATGAGCACACTTCTTAGTGATGGTTTTTCCTTCTCCATTACAAGTGGGACATGTGGTGCGCGTTTGCATCTGACCCAGTATGGTGTTGGCAACCCGCGTTACCTGACCGGTGCCTCCACAAGTGGAGCAGTTACTGTAGGCTGTCCCGTTGTCGGCTCCTGTGCCACTGCAATGTTCGCAGGATACATATTTTTTCACTTTGATTTTTTTCTCTACACCATTGGCGATTTCTTTCAGAGTCAGTTTTACTTTTACCCGAAGATTGGAGCCTTTATTGACTCGCTGTCCTCCGCGTGAGGAACCGCCAAATCCGCCGAAACCTCCGAATCCGCTGAAACCACCCCCAAAGATGTCCCCAAAGTGTGAGAATATATCTTCCATGGTCATTCCGTCTCCACCGAAGCCACCTCCTGCAGCACCACCTACACCGGCATGTCCATATTGGTCGTATCGTTGTCGTTTTTCTGCATTTCCAAGTACTTCATAGGCCTCGGCAGCTTCCTTAAACTTATCTTCAGCTTCTTTATCTCCGGGGTTTTTATCCGGATGAAACTTAAGTGCTTTCTTTCGATAAGCTTTTTTTATATCTTCGGCACTCGCGCTTTTCGAAACCTCCAGTACTTCGTAATAATCTCTTTTTGACATGATATAAAATTGGTTTTATTCTCCGACAACAACTTTGGGGTATCGTATAACCTTGTCGTTAAGTTTATAGCCTTTTTGAACACAGTCGATAACCTTTCCCTTCATATCTTCGGAGGGAGCAGGAATTTTTGTGATGGCTTCGTGCATTTCGCTATCAAACTCCTGATTTTCTGTTTCAATTTCTATGATACCTTGTTGTTTTAAAAAATCTTTGAATTTGTTGTAAATTAGGTCTATCCCGTCTTTTACAGCATCCAGATCGCTGGCAGTTCCTAAATGCGAACGTGCCCTGTCAAAGTCATCAATAACGGGAAGTAATTCCAGAAGAATACTTTCTCCTGCACTTTTCGAGAGTTCCATTTTTTCCCGCAGCGTTCTTTTTCTAAAATTGTCATATTCGGCAATTAACCGCAGATGCTTGTCGTTCAGGTTTTCTAGTTGCTGCTTTAACAAAGTTTGTTCATCTACAACATCTTGATTGGCCTCCTCCTCGCACTTCTCGTCAGAGCTTGATTCTTCAACATCCTTTTCCGTTGCTTTTTTGCTCTCATTCTGTTGTTTTTCCTGAGCTTTATTCTCTGAAGTTTCCGGAGTTTCGGTTGACTTTGTTTTTTCTTCGGTCGCTTTTTTTCTGCTCATATCTGGTTTTCTTTATTTTACATTTGGCGCACAAAGGTATGCAATTTCTTTGCCATATTAAAAAGGGGGACAATTTGACAGAGAAGCCTGTATAAATGACAAAGACAGTAAAAAGCCAATGCCTTTTACTGTCTTTGAGTTCCTTTTAAATATAAAAGTTATTTTTGCAGTCGTTCCAATGTCTGGCTAATATCTTCCATATTGCTGGAAACAGTTACTATTCGTCCGTCTCCGTCAACCAGGTAATTTTGCATTTGTTCGACAGTGTTGAATTGTTCTGCCAATTGAGATTCACGCCCCTGAAAATTACAGATGTGGTGCAGGTTTTCCAGATTATCATTTTCTATAACCTGATTCAATGGTGTTTTAAATCTGTCAAGAGAAATGCTGACAATTACAAAGTCTTGGCCTTTAAGGAATTTTGCGTTCTTATATTTCCGGAGCATGTTTGTTTTTATCGGATTCTGCATTCGCGACTGCGCATCATAAGATGCCCAAAAGTCAATCAGAACCATTTTCCCTTTTAGATTTTCTGAATTGAATGGAGTTCCATCCAGCAATGTTTGATTGATCTCAGGTAATTTTTTTCCTATGTCAAGTCCTTCGCGTGGTTCTGGTGAACCATTGATGAATGACAAAAAAACAATTCCTGTTAATACGATGATTATTAGTAACTTGTTCTTCATAAGCATAGCCTTTCCTCCAATTGTTACTTTACAAAGTTCCAACAAATAATCCGGTCTTGTCAAAGTTTTTCGATGAACACACCTTATGATGTGACCAATGGATTCATTTTTGAAACAAAACTATGCTGTAAAACATGAAAAGTAAAGGAGCTTTTGCTTGGAAAAAACAAAGAAAATTTTATCTTTTAACGAAATTGTAGTTAAATCGCTTAAAATCAAAAAATTACAATTGAGTTAAAAAGTTGTAAAAAAGACCAATAAAGTCAGTTTAATACGGAAATTATTCTTTATATGCGTTTTATTTTTGCACCCAGGCGGTTTAATCTTTCATCGATTCGTTCGTATCCCCGATCAATTTGTTCGATATTGTGAATGATGCTTTTTCCTTTTGCTGAGAGTGCAGCGATAAGAAGTGCAACTCCTGCACGTATGTCAGGAGAGATCATCACACTGGGCCGAAGAGATGTTTCGTGATTTAATCCTATTACAGTTGCTCTGTGGGGGTCACACAAGATAATGCGGGCCCCCATGTCAATGAGCTTATCAACAAAAAACAGACGGCTTTCAAACATTTTCTGATGAATAAGTACACTTCCGTTTGCCTGGGTGGCAACAACCAGGAATATGCTCAGTAAATCTGGTGTCAATCCTGGCCAGGGAGCATCAGCAATGGTCATTATTGAGCCGTCGATGAATGTTTCAACGGTATATTTTTGACCAGGAGGAATATATATTTCGTCTTTGCTGACGACCATATTGATTCCCATCCTGCGGAAGGCCAAAGGAATAATGCCTAGATGTTCTGTTGCGGTATTTTTGATAGTAATTTCACTACCTGTCATGGCAGCAAGGCCTATAAAACTTCCAATTTCAATCATGTCCGGAAGCATCCGGTGCTGGCAGCCGGAGAGAGAATTTACTCCTTCAATGGTCAGAAGGTTGGATCCGACTCCTTCTATTTTAGCCCCCATAGAATTGAGCATTCTGCAGAGTTGCTGGATGTATGGTTCGCAGGCAGCGTTGTAAATTACTGTTTTTCCGACTGCCAGAACAGCAGTCATCACAATGTTTGCGGTTCCTGTTACAGAGGCTTCATCCAGTAATATATACGCCCCTTTTAGTTTCTCAGCCCGGACGGTATAGAAGATTTCGTCCGAATCAAAATTAAATGTGGCACCCAGTTGTTCAAAACCAAAAAAATGAGTGTCCATGCGACGACGGCCTATTTTATCGCCTCCCGGTTTTGGGAAATAGGCCTTCCCGTAACGGGCCAGGAGGGGTCCCATAATCATAATTGAACCTCTGAGTGATGCTGCTTTCTTTCTGAATTCTTTGGTTTTGAGGTATTCAAAGTTGATTTCTTCCGCTTTAAAGCTGCATTTTTGTGAAGATTCACGGTTTACTTTTACTCCCATATGTTTCAGGAGATCAATAAGATTGTTGACATCCAGAATGTCCGGGAGATTGTTTAAAATGATTTCTTCAGAAGAAAGCAATACGGCACAAATTACCTGAAGGGCTTCATTTTTTGCCCCCTGAGGAGTGATTTCGCCTTTAAGTTGCAAACCTCCATGCACTTCGAAGCTGTTCATTGTTTTAAGTGATTTGTGCAGATGAAACTCATGGGAAATTAATTACTATTCTTACGAACGAATTTTTTTCGCGGACGGTTATGGGTGTTGCTGGGGTCTTTAAATTCACGAAAATCTGAAATTCTCTGTTCCTTATCTATTTTTATTTTTCCGTTGGATAAACGCTCAATGTCACTTAATATTCTATCGTCAGTAGCGTTATCTTTATTCCAGTTAGATAAAGATTTTTTCATGTGATTGCCAATAAGCATTATCAGGTGACGCTTTAACGGCCCATCTTCCATTTGTGAGGCTTCCTTGATCATTTGTTCTACCAGACGTCCATAGTGTTTAAATGTCATGTTGCCCTGACTGTAGAGAATAGGATCGGGCTTTGCCTGAAAGTTTTCAGGCTCCGGGGGATCATAAGGATAGTCAATATCCAGTTTGAAGTCGGCCATAATGGCCAGGTGATCCCATAGTTTGTGCTTGAAGTCACTTACGTCACGCAGATGGGGGAAAAGATTTCCCATTACTCCGATAATTGCTTTTGCAAATCGGGTTCTTTCTTCACGGTCTTCAATGGTAACTGCTTGATCTACCATCTTCTGAATATGGCGACCATACTCAGGCAAAACCAGTTTTTTTCGGCTTGAATTATAATCCATTAGTTGTTAAAAAAATTGTTTTTTTGCTGAAATTGTGGAATAAACCTTATTAATTAAACCCAGCGAATAACTCAGGTTTGGTGAAATCCAGCGTTTTTATTTGAAAAAAGATATAGTGTTCGAAATTTTGAAAAAAAAAGAACTTATCGGACACCGGGCTTTTAAGGGGTCTGATTAAACTATGTTTTATTGGTAAAAGCCAGGTAGTTGGCTCTCATGGTTGTAAACAGCATAATTGATATAAAGAATTCCCTATTAGGGAGTTTCAGGGCTTGCAAATATCGGGTTTCTTAATTAAAAATTGGTATCCGGCTGAATAAAATCTGCAAAATACTAATGTTTTGGTAAGTTAAACGAGTTTCTGTGGTTGTAAACCTTTGTAGCCTAATTACATTACAAATCTAACTGATTATTTTAAGTTTGGCAAATTTTAATAATAATTGTTTTTGTCCTGCGTTTTTGAAAAAGACAGTGGCTTTGATATTTGGAGACTGTCCTTCCAAATGAAGTACTTTTCCTTGTCCAAAGCGCTCATGCTCAATTACTACACCGGGTTGTATTTTGTTTTGATTTTGTAGATCCAGTGAGTTGAAACGAGAATCGGAAGAGTTGTTTTGGAGCACCTTTCCGGAAAAATTTATTTTCTTTTCTTCGCCAAAAGCCTTGTTTTTCAGGTCGAAACGTTTTTTTTTCGGATCTTTTATGTTTTCTTTTCCTAGTCTGGGCGGGGCAAAGCTTTGAGCCTCAGAAGAAATACTAAGATATTCCTGATTGATTTCTCCAAGGAAACGGCTGGGACGGGAAAATGTTAGGTCGCCGTATTTGTATCGGCTACGGGAAAAAGTAAGGGTAGCTCTTTCTTCAGCGCGGGTAAGGGCAACATAAAACAGACGCCTTTCTTCTTCAATACCTGATTCTGATGATGAAGCCATGGATGAAGGAAACAGGCCTTCTTCAATTCCAACAATATAGACATTTTTGAATTCCAGTCCTTTGGCCGCATGAATGGTCATCAGGGTAACTTTATTGATGTCATCAGGCTTATCGGTATCCTGATCAGTGAGCAGGGATACTTCCTCCAGGAAATCCACCAAACTGTTGTTCTGTCCGCTCTCCTGACGGTTTTCCGAAAATTCCTGAATGGCATTAAAAAGTTCTTCTAGGTTTTCAATTCTGGTTTGATTTTCATGTGATTTTTCCTGATGAAGTTCTTTCATAATGCCACTTTGAGTGGCTATTTCATTGGTAATATTGAAGGCTGACATATTTGGAGCCTGACTGATAAATCCGGATATCAATCGAGTAAAACTGCTTAATTTTTTCAGAGTTCCACTGTTGATACCTGCATTAGGAAGTGCAGGATTGGTTATTACTTCCCACAGGCTTACCTCGTTTTGATTGGCCAGTTGTTCAATTTTTTCAAGCGTGGTTTTTCCTATTCCTCTGGCCGGATAATTAATAATTCTTTTGAGCGCTTCATTATCACGTGGGTTAATAGTGATTCTTAGATAGGCTAAAAGGTCTTTAATTTCTTTACGTTGGTAGAAAGAAAGACCTCCATAAATTTTATATGGTATGTTTTTTTTACGCAGAGCCTCTTCAAAAATTCTGGACTGTGCATTGGTTCTGTAAAGAATGGCGAAATCCTGATAATCATAATGATGTCGCAGTCGGGTTTCATTTATGTCATTAATGATGATAAAGCCTTCATCAACGTCCGAATGTGCCTGGATTAAATTGATTTTCTGGCCTTCATCTTTTTCTGAAAAGACCTGTTTTTTTATTTGTTTGTCGTTTCGGGCTATGATGCTGTTGGCTGCATTAACAATATTTTGTGTCGAACGATAGTTTTGTTCCAGTTTGAAAAGCTGATATCCCTGATAGTCGTTTCTGAAATTAAGAATATTTTCAATCTTTGCTCCCCGGAAACTGTAAATACTTTGAGCATCATCGCCAACAACGCAAATGTTTTTGTGCTTTCCTGCCAGTTTTTTTGTTATCAAATATTGGGAAAAGTTAGTATCCTGGTACTCATCCACCAGTAGGTATTTGAAACGATCCTGATATTTGGCAAGGACCTCGGGATGATCCCGGAAAAGAATATTTGTATTTAGCAGTAAGTCGTCAAAATCCATGGCTCCTGCCTTTCGACATTCAGACATGTAGCGGTGGTAAATCTCTGCCATCCGGGGGATACGGGCTGCATTATCGGCTGAATTTCTCTGTGGGTCTTTGGCGTATACTGACGGGATAATTAAATCATTTTTTGCAGAGGATATTCGCCCCAAAACAGTGCCGGTCTTATAGGCTTTATCCTTGTTGAGTTTCATGTTCTTAAGAATGCTGTTGATGAGGCTTTTGGAATCTGCCGTGTCATAAATGGAAAATGTTGAGGGAAAGCCAGCGTTCTCTGCTTCAATACGCAGTATTTTAGCAAAAACAGAATGAAAAGTACCCATCCATAATTTTGAAGCCACCTCCTGACCAACAATCTGGCCGATTCGATTTTTCATCTCACGTGCGGCTTTGTTGGTAAATGTAAGAGCCAGAATGGACCAGGGAGCAACTCCTTTTTCAAGCAAGTAGGCGATTCGCAGAGTCAGTACACGGGTTTTTCCCGAGCCTGCTCCGGCAATGACCAGCGACGGACCTTCAGTGTTGATTACTGCCTGATGCTGAGCTTCATTGAGTTGTTCTAAATAGTTTTTCACTTGAGAAACTGATTTTCCGGTTCTTGAAATTTAGAAATGTTTTTTCGGATTAATATATGAAATTAATCCGCTTTGTCTGGTGTCAGAGTAATGGAGAAGTCTTGCAGATCCATGTCTGCATGGGGACTTTCGGTGTCGGCAGGTTCCATTATCAAATATTCCGGATTGGAAGAAACACTAAATTCTTGTTCCCACCAGTGGGCTTCAGGTAATGGTAAGATATCAAAATAGTCTGTTTCCCCAAGGCGGTTATAATTTTTAATAATAAGGATATTTTTCCCTTTTTTCAGATCAAAAATTAGTTCTTTGACATGAGGAGAGCCCGGATTGCTGTTTCTTGACAGATTTATTTCTTTTTGATTTAGCCATATCTGAAGCCCTTCGTTTCCTGTGATTCTGTATAAATATTGCTGATGGTTTTGCGCCTCTATTTCAAGGTAATAATAGATGGAAGACATGGGGAGAGGATTGAGGTGAGTCTCTTTTTTGTTTTTCAGGTTGGTCCATGATGTATTAAGCACTCTCAGTCGGTTACTGCCGTTGGGATTTATATGTACTTCTTTCAAATCTCCGTAAAAAGCTTCGGACTGATAAATATCTCCGTTCTGAATGGTGTCATATCGGGAGCAAATCAAATGTCCCCGATTGCCTTCCAGTCTGATTTTATTTTGGCCATTGGCGGTTTCAATCAGAAATTCTCTGCCTTTTTCATTCCGCGGAAAAGTTAGAATTGCCTTTTGGTTATGTTTTGCTTCCAGGTTCCATCTCAGTGCTGTAATGGACAAAACAGATGTCATACGATCCTGCAGTGATATACTGTGCTGTGTTAAGACATTGTTTTTATTTAGTGTGAGTGTGTCTCCGGGATTGATTTTTATGTTTTTCATGGGCATGGGGCGGATGGTATCTTCAAAGACAATTTCGATCACCGGCAACTCCATTGGATCAGCCATTGCCGGGGATGTCCATATTATCTCATTTACAGCTCCCTTGTTGGAGAAGTCTGGCTCTATACCGCTTCCCAAAAAGCTTGCTGAAGTGATTTTATTATTAAGCCCTGTTAGCCGGATAGTTGATGAGGAGGGTACCGATTCTACGAAAAGATAAAGTTTATTAGCTTTTCGTGTTATTTTGTAAGATGAGGATTCTGAGATGAATGGGTTTTCCAGGACGCCAAAAATTGCCTTTCGGTTTACTTTAATCCATCGACCGATGTTTTTGAGTATTTCTTCTTCGTTGGTTGTGAGAGAACCATCGTTTCTTGGACCAATATTTAAGGTATAGTTGCCTCCTGAAGAAATTACCCGGACCATTTCTCTGACTTTTTGTTTGGACTTTAGAGAAAGATCATATTTTGGGTCCAAATCCTTAAACCCTCTGGTTTCCTCAAATATCGATGCCATCATATTCCATGGGGCATCAGGTGTTGTTAGGGGGAAATTATTGAATTCGGTGGCAATAAAGTCCCCCATATCATTACCAATACCGTTGCTTATTAGACAGTCAGGCTGTAAGTGTTTAACTAATTTTCGGATTTCCCGGCTTTGTTCCGGGGTATTTAATCCTGAATAGAAGTAAATTTCTGATATGGGTCCGTAATTTGTTAGCAATTCTTCTACCTGGGCAAGGTTGGTCTGGTGATGATTTTCCGTAATAATTGTGTTATGATTTACAGACATTGGGGCGGCAGCCGGAAGGTGCCAGTTGCTAAGAGAAAAACTCAGACTGAACCCCATCTTTCCTGTTCTGCAGGCTTCGGCCATTTCGCTTACAAGATCACGATGGAAAGGAGTGAAGTCCACGGAATTGAAGTCTGTAGTGGTTGTTTTAAATAAGCAAAAACCATCGTGGTGCCTGGCATTAAAAATGATTCGTTTCATACCTATATCACGGGCCAGATTCACCACATCATTGGCAACCCATTTTTGGGGATCGAATTCGCGTGTTTTTCTTTCATAATCTTCCAGCGATATTGGGGCTGCAGCCCATATATTTTCGGCTGGTTGATCAATTAATTCGTTGTTCCATCTTCCTTCAAAAAGAGAATAGGCTCCAAAATGGACAATCAGAGAGAGTTTGTCTTGTTTCCATTGGTTTATTTTTTCTTGTGAAAACTGAATTTCCTGTTGCTCTTTTGCTGGTTTATTCTTTTGTTTTTCCTTTTTATCTGCCGAACAGGAAGAGAATAATATTGCAGCAACTGCCAATGTGTAAACAGGTAGTCTGTATATCAGGTTTTTACTTTGCATAATGGCTGTAGTTGTTTTTTCTCTGTCAAAGATAAGAAAACCTGAGTGATGAGAAATGAAACAAACCTTTAGATTTTATTTTAGGTCTGTGTGCCAATAGATGGTTAGTAATTAGGAATTGACTTCATGGTTTCGATGGAGTGGAGTTAGGGGTGTAATTTTTTTTGAAGATTTCACGGATGTCAAATATTATCATACAATCGTCCTTGTCAGAGCCTCTCAAAATAAAACGTAATTGTAAACTTAAGACAGTTTTAACCAACTCTTTTGATGGTAGATTAACAATTAAATACCTGTTAGATACGTTTAATTATTGTAATTTCGCCAATTATTCAATCTGTTAACGATTAAAGAATGATCTCATTTAAGTTTTTTCTATTATCGATTGTGATTCTTTTACTGTGGGTTTCCGAGAATGTCACCGGTCAGTTTTATGCGGATGATGCCATCACCACCCAGACCAGCTATCTGTCCGATACACCTAACGATATGGTGTTTTGCTTTGAGAAAGGATCGCCTATGGTTATCCGGTACGATTTTTCCGTAGCAGATGCCACTTTTGTCTGGTATCAGCACAATGTTGAAGATAACAGTTGGGATAATGTACTTAATGCTTCTGGCAATCAATTGTCTGTTAAGACTCAGGGTGGATACCGCGTAGTGGTGGAGGATGAGCAGGGCAATATCATTGCTGATGAGAGATGTTGGGTCTATAACACACAGGAAATTACCAATGCAGAAGCAGAGATAACCTTTGATGATTGCTTCGGAGTTGAATTAACAGCTTCAGCAGATACTGAACCCCTTATATTTTATGATCCTGTGGATGGAAGTTCCGGAGCGGTAGACTATGAATTGACTTTTGAATGGGTCACACTTCCAGAGGGAGATGAAAAGCAATCGGGAAGAGATGTAACCTTTGATCCTCCTTACGAAGATGTTACCTTTGTGGTTTCTGTTTCCGACCGTTTTGGAAATAGTTCAGAGGCAATCGTTGATTACACTGCAATTGCTGTTTTTGCTGAATTTGAACCGGATATCAGAAAAGACACGGTGTTGCACGAGCGTCATTCAGAAACTCAGGGGTCTGCGCCTATTGAGATTAAGTTTAACGATGAATCAAAAGGAGCTGTAAATGCCTGGGAATGGACTTTCGGAAACTCAGGCCGATCAGTAGAACAGAATCCGCTCTTTGTTTTTTCAGAGGCGGGCACCGACAGCGTTGTATTAAAAGTGGTAAATCGTGATTCCGGATGCGAGAGTATTAGTGATCCGTTTATTGTTAATGTTTGGGAGTCAGAATTGGAAGTACCAAATGTATTTACTCCAAATGGAGACGGTATTAATGATGAATTCAGAGTGGCCTATAGATCCATCAGGAAATTTGAAATGGTTGTCTATAACCGCTGGGGAAAACGAGTATTCGAAGGTGAAGATCCGGCCCGTGGATGGGACGGAAAGGTTGGTGGAAAGACCGGAGCTCCGGGAGTTTATTTCTATTATATCCGGGGTGAAGGATATAACGATAATGAGGTTCATAAAAAAGAGGGTGCTGTACATTTAATTAGAGGAAAGTAGAATATAATAGTGTGGATTTGTTTTTGTCAGATCTCTGGAAAGGCCGATTTGAACATAATCGTGTAGAGTAAGTACCCTAAAGTCTTTAACCTCATACCAATGATAAGATGATAAGAAAATAATAAAAAAAAATGCAGATAGAAAAAAGTAAAGAGTTAATTAGAATAGGAGTATTTTATGATGGAAATTATTTTTTTCATGTAAGTAATTACTACAATTATGTTCACGGCAGGCACAGCCGGATAAGTATTTCAGGACTTCATGATTTTATCAGGAATAAGGTTGCAGCAGTGGAATATGGACCATTAGGTTTTGCTCATTGCCAGATTGTGGATGCCCATTACTTCAGAAGCCGCCCTGGTGCAGCCGAGGCCAGCCAAAAAGGCAATCTTCTTTATTACGACCGTGTTTTTGATGATATTTTGATGTCAGAGGGAATTACCACGCATTATCTTCCGCTCAAGAATAGTGGTGGAGGTACTCCGCGTCTGGACAAAAGCATTGATGTGTTATTGGCTCTTGAGGCCTTTGATCTCGCATTTCACAACCGTTTCGATGTAATTGTTCTAATTGCTTCTGATGGGGATTATGTGCCATTGGCCCGAAAACTTAACTCTCTTGGAACGCGCATTATGTTATTGTCTTGGGATTTTGACTATCGAGATGATTATGGGAACCATAGGGTTACACGGACATCGCAGGATTTGCTGAATATGGTGACCTATCCTGTTTATATGGAGGAGATTATTAATGATCCCAAACCGGAAGAAGTTCCTTTGGTTGAAAGTCTTTTTGTGAACAAGGATCCGGCATCAAAACTCGAAGCTAACGAACTTCAGGACGTTGAAGAAGAGCCTGTAGGCGATGAGTTTGAAGTTAGCACCATCCTTTCTGTAAAGTCGGGATATGGATTTATTAAATTTCCGCCAGAGAACTTATTTTTTCACTATGAAGCTGTAGTTGGATGCGATTTTTATGACCTTGAACCCGGTGATCAGGTTAAGTTCAGGATTGTTACTAACGAGAAAGGCGATGATGTAGCCATGGATGTTGAGTTGACCAGCAAGGCAAAATAAATCTTATGACACCCCGGAACGCCAGATGCCAGACCGGGGTGTTATATCTTTTACCATTTTACAATAATTTCTTCCAGTGATCGTTTGGGAACGTGATGTACCTGATCCTCATCGCGCCAATATTTGATGTCATCATTTTTAACATCTTCAATTACCACCTGTTCACGTGGTTTGCCCAGAGCAATTACTTCTACAATTTTCAAATGATTCGGAATGTTTAGTGTATTACACAGTTGGAGACGGTCGACAGATCCAATTATGCATCCTCCCAGATTTTGCTCTACGGCGCCCAAAAGCATGCTCTGGATTGCAATTCCGTCATCGCAAAAGAAATTATCAGAAATTTTAGTATCGTTCAGGACAATTATATAAGCAGATGGTCTTTCTCCTTTTACAGGGCCTTTCCAGCTTCTGAGGTATCCAGCCCAGGATAAATGCGGAAAAATTTTTGCGTTGGTTTCAGAATTGCAGGAGATGAAATACTTCAAGGTTTGTGCGTTTCTGGCTGATGGAGATAATCTTGCAAGGTCAATAAGTCCCTCCAGTATATATTGAGGAATACTTTCATCCTCATAAAAACGACGATAACTTCTGTTTCGCCTGATTAATTCTTTAAGGTTGTTCATGTGTTTGGTTATTAAGAGAGGGGTAACCCCGGAAAAAATCCGGGTTACCCCAGGTTGTTTCAGAATCTTTTCCCAACGATGTCCCAATCAATACAATTCCAGAAGTTTTGGATATAGTCGGGGCGTTTATTTTGATAATCAAGGTAGTAGGCGTGTTCCCATACATCGCAGGTAAGGATGGGAGTCATGCCATTGCGAAGCGGATTACCTGCATTACTTTCTTTGATGATTTCCAACTTACCGTCGCCGTTTTTTACCAGCCAAGTCCACCCGGAACCAAATAAGGTAGTGGATGCGCTAGCGAATTCTTCTTTGAATTTTTCGAAAGAGCCAAATGTCTCGTCAATGGCTTGTGCCAATGGACCTGTAGGTGCATTTCCTCCCTGTGGCGAGAAAGAAGAGAAATAGAATGTGTGATTCCAGACCTGAGCTCCATTATTGAAGATTCCGCCATCAGCTTCTTTAATTATGGTTTCCAGATCGGCATTTTCAAATTTGGTGCCCGATATCAGATCATTTAGCTTATTTACATAAGCCTGATGATGTTTGCCGTAATGAAACTCCAGCGTCTTCCGGGAAATGTTAGGCTCCAGGGCATCCAGGTCATAAGGTAATTGAGGAAGTGAAAATTTCATGATTTTTTGTTTTTTGGTTAGTTGAATAGTTAATGATCTTTGTGTGTCTTTCAGTGGATTTAATATAGGCTTTTGGTATGTTATTATAATATTCTCACCGGATTTTAAATACAAAACTCAGCAGACATTGGATTAATGCCTTTTTAACAAATATAAAAAAACAAAGGGATTATTTCCAGATTTTTTTAATTAATAATCATAAGTTTTGGATCTAAAAAATCCGACTCCTTTTTCCTCTGTATTTCCTTGTATGTTCCTGGTCAATCAGGGGGTTGGAGGATGCCTGACAAGGGACTGCCGGTTTGCGCCCGCGATTGCGTAGGCTTAAATTCTGGTTAAATTCAAAAATAAGTGAAAGTTCATGGGCTCCTGCTGAATTCCATCCCAGATTGCTGATAGTAATATCATAGCTGTATCCAAACCGAAGTGCTCCATGCCGATAGGAAAAGGAAACCATTATAGCGTCCTGATTGAATTTCGATTCTGTGTCGTTTCCTACTACAGGTAATCCCCGGTACCATAGCCCAATTTCGAGCGGGTCATTAAACCAGTAAGCGCCGATATCGGCCTGATTGAACTTCTGCTGATGCTGAATCCTAAAGGTGCCGCTAAAGGAACGATCGCCTTTTATACGACGTCTTTTCTCAGTCCAGAAGTTAATGCCACCAAAAAATACAAACTTGCGTGGTAACTGCATTTGTTCCCCCAAAAATGAGTAGTTGGGAGTAGCCAGGTGGTCGGCTGTTATACCTATCCACATAGCCGGACTGTAGAATAGTACTGAGGATGCAAAGTCAACATATTCAGCTTGTTCATTAGTAAGTTGGTCCCATGATCCGGATGCGCCGCCTCCTATTTGTTCATCAGCAAACCGAAGCTTGCTGAAATTCAGGCTCCGATTGCCATAGGCAAACTGGATGGCAGGAACCACCTGCCATTGCCGGGTGATTTGAATATTGTAAGAGTATTGCAATGCTGCATGGGTAGTGGTAAGGCCTGCACTTCCTGCTTTATCCTGGATAAGCATAAACCCCAGACCACTATTAAACGAATTGAAGTAGTTATCCAGTGAAACTGCATAGGTGGTAAATGCTTTTTCTATGGCAGGCCACTGATTTCGATAGTTCATAACCAGTCGTGTTCCATCCGCAGCCCCGGCAAAGGATGGACTCAGATAGAGTGGAGAGGCGTAAAACTGGGAAAAATGAAGATCCTGAGCTTTCAAAGCCATCCCCAAAAAAAGAAAGATAGCACTCAATAGTGCAATATGTTTTATGTTGCGTGTTTGCATATCCGACCCATGTCATTATCTCAGCAGGGTAACGTCCCCTGCTTTTTCAATTCTTCTTCCATCGCTGAATGTGGCTGTCACCCGCCAGATGTATACCCCCTGCGGAGCCAGCTCTTCTCGATAATAGCCGTCCCATCCCCTGTTGATGTCTGTTGTTTCAAATAACATTTCGCCCCAACGGGAGAATATCTGTAATTTGTATTCCACAATGCCTTTCTGTTCAGAGGGATAGAAAACATTATTGGTGCGTTCTCCATATTGATATTGTCCACCGGATGGTCCGTTTTTATTAGGGGTAAAAGCATTGGGGAAATCTATCTCTCCACCTTGTTGAGCTTTTACGGCATTTGGGATGGTGATTTCATCTGTGCAGCCTTCATCATTTTCCACTCTTAGTGTTACATCGTAACTTCCTGTTTTTTGGTAGGTATGAGAAGGTGAAAAATCTACGGATGAATTGCCATCGCCAAACGACCACTCCCAATAGTCGGCACCCTGCGACTTATTAAGAAAGGATACCTGATCATCAGGGATGTAAACTACTTTGGGTACAGGTTCAAACAGGGCAGTGGGAGTATCATATACTTCTATGGTTACATCTTCTTCTGTGGTAATTCCTCCGGGTCCGTAGGCTGTCAGTCGTACGGTGTAGATTCCAGGAACCCGGTACGTATGAGTGGGTTCTTCCTCGTCGGAGGATTGTCCGTCTCCAAACTCCCACAGGAAAGAAGTGGCGTCCAGAGTGTTATTGAAAAAGGAAATCATAAGCGGCGGACATCCGCTTTGATCCTGTCCATAATCAATATCAGGAATCATCGGATTGATGGAAATAATTTCAGAGTGAGTCGCCTCACAGAATTGGCTATAGGCTCTGAGTACCACATCATAATCGCCGGAACTTTCATACTCATGAGGTGGTGGATTGGCTTCCTCCGAAGTCGTTCCATCGCCAAATGACCAGAAATAATCCCATTGTCCGGGTGTCAGATTGTTTACAGATACTGTTCTATCCGGCATTTGTTGTTCCCCGGGTGTGGCTTCGAATTTGGTTGCCGGAGAGGGATGTACGAGTATTTGGGTGGTAGCCTCCTCCAGACAGCCAAACGATGAAGTACCGGTGACTGATATTTCGAAACTGATGTCATCGGAGGTGTTATTTTCAAAAATGTGAGATGTCTGGTAATTGCCTGTTTCGGTGTTTCCGTCTCCGAAATCCCATGAATAACTTCTGGCCCCCGACTGAGTTAGCAATTCGGCAGTAAGAGGTGAGCAACCTTCATTCGGAGATGCGGATAGTTCAATTTCTCTTACAGGATATACGGTAATGTAAACAGAGTGACTATCGGTGCAGCCATAAGTGTTTTCGGTAGTTAGTTTTACCGGAAATGACTGCACATAGGCTTCGGAATTAATAAATGAATGGGAAGGATTTTCTTCTTCATTTATGGCACTTTCATCTCCAAAGTCCCAGGAGTATGTTGAAGCGTCTGATGACTGGTTGTTGAAGGTTACTTCAAGAGGAGAACAACCGTCAAGGTTTGATGCTTCGAACCGTGCTTCCGGGTATGGATTGACCGTTACCTGATAGTTTTTTGAATCATTGCAATTATTGCTGTTTCTCGCTTCCAGCGTTATCTCGAACGTTTCAGGCTGATTGGTTGATGTCTGAAAGATATGTGTCGGATCTTCCTGACTGCTGGCACTTCCGTCTCCGAAGCTCCAATGGTAGTTTTCGGCATTGACAGAGTTATTCTCGAAGTCGATCCGAAGCGGTGAACATCCTTCGGTGTCAAAAGGAGCAACATCGGCTAGGGCTTGTGGAAAAAAATCTACCGTCTGATTGGCTGAGCCGAAGCATCCATTAGTGGAGATCTCGGTCCATGAGAAGATATACCGGCCCGGAGCGTCCACTGTGACCGGGGTATTGGATGAGTTCGCATCAGCGATTTCGGCGCCTCCCGGACCGGAGAGCAATGACCAGCTTCCGGAACCAATATCCGGGATGGCTTCCAGGTTGGTTGTTAATCCACAAACTTCTGCGTTAGCCCCTGTAGTGGGATTTGGCGACTCGGAAAAGGTGATTTCGATCAGATCAGTATCTGAGCATCCGTTTACCTCAAGTGTCCAGGATAATTCATAAGTACCGTAAGCATCTGTTGTGATATTGGCATGGGGTAAAGATGTGTCATTGAAATTGATATTTCCCGGCCCTGAAATTATTTGCCATTGACCAACTGCAGAGCCGGAGTTATTTCCGTCTAGTTCATAAGTAAGGGCACAGATCAGGTCATCAGGACCTGCGTCAGCTAAGGGCTGTTCTTTTACGATAACTGTAATATCTGTTTGGTCTGAACAACCTAAATTATCTGTAACAGTATATGTAAAAGTAAATGTTCCTGTTTCCGTTGAGGTAAATTGTGGATTGGAAATATCAGTGGCTGATAATTTGTCGGTTTCAGTCCCGCTCCACCGGTGATCGACGAATACTGTGGAGCCACCGTCAACAATGGGTTGCAATTCAATGGTTTCGCCTGCACAAACCTCCACCGGATTTGGATCGAAATCTATGGAAACATCTTCAATGTCAACAGTAATAGTGCTTTCGTTGCTGCATCCAATGTTATCAGTGACGGTTGCTGTGAGGGTGTAACTTCCAATGTTGGAGGTGTTAAAATCCGGATTTTCAATGTCGGTTGCGCTAAGAGGATCTGTGTCTCCTGTCCATTGAATAGAATAAGGAGGTGTTCCTCCTGTGATGTTTGTATTCAGTTGCAAATCAAGCCCCGGACAAAGATGCACTGCTGTTCCCGGTGAAACATCAATGGAGGGAGATTCCTGTACCTCAATGTCAATGCTTCCGGTGGCTGAACAACCGTAATTATTAGCGACATTGTAGGTAATGGTGTGTGTGCCTGGGCCTGCAGCAATTGGGGTAAATTCTCCGGTTGCCGGGTCTACTCCCGGGCCTGACCATGTTCCTCCAGGAGTGGACGGGACAAGAGTATATGGGGGATCTGTTTCGCAAAACGGGCCTGCAGCATCTACCGATCCATCGGGAATGTCTACAATAAGGGCAATGGCGGTAGTTGTAACCGGAGGATTGTCACCATCCACAGGGTCGACAGGAGGAGTAGTGGGATCTTCATTGTAAGGGTTACAGGTGTTCCAGTTGCGGATGGTGACCTCAAACATATCCCCAATGTCGTAATAATCGGGGATGTAAATTTCATCGGAGACGGATGGAGGGGGTGCCGGGCCTTCTGTGGGGTTGGGGTAGTAATCAATAGGGCCGGAGTGTGGCCATGAATAATTGATGCCGTCAAGGGAGGCGTCAGCAATGGTGGTTGTGCCGGTTCCGTAAATCCATTGAGTCCAGCGGTTTCTTCTGTTTGGAGTGTCTTCTTCGTCCGGTGGTGTGCAGTTCCATTGGCTTACATCTGTAAAACGCACGGTTCCGTCGTTGCCAACGCATATAGGGAAAACATCGGGGCTGATGCTAAGTATGCCCCCATTTTCATCGTCTACGGCCCAAACGGTAACCAACTGGGTTTGAATAGAACTGGTGCAGAGTTGACCATCCACCCACAACCATGCTTTTGCTTCGTAGTTACATAGATCGCCAAGTTCCGGATAGGTATGACTCTCAGTTATCCGCCAGTTATCCAACTCAAAATTGTTGGCCGGAATACTTTCTTCCGGAGAGCCATCGCCCCAGTCGATAACGATACGTACATTTCCTGTGCCACCATCCATGACTCCCCTGTACGTAACTTCCCAAGTTGCAGTTACCGGTGCGCACAACCTGTTTTGATTAATGTCGTTCGCCTGTGAAGTGTAGCTGCAATCTTGGGCATAACCCGTTCTTGCCGTTAACAGACATAATGCTGCGGCAACAAATAACCCTGTGAATATGTATCTGTTCATATTTAAAAATATGGCCCTTCCTCTCGCCTCTCAACTTCTTCATAACCTGATCGATTGCTCAGGTTAATACAAAATATGAATTTTATCAGATTAAGTCAATTGCGGACTTAATCGTGAGATGTGTCATTTTTTTTCTGCCCTTTATTTGGAAAATTTACATAGGTCCTTTGTGGTAGGTTGGGGTTATATTAAAAGATGGACTTATGTTTCACGATTATAATTGTTGGTGTGATGTTAATTTCTTAATTCAGCACCGGGGTTATGGTTTTTATCTTTCTAACGTATGATAAACAAATTCATTGCATCAATATTGCCTTACCTGCCAAAGAAATTTGTCTGGAACTTTTCAAAGCGTTATATATCAGGTGAAAGCATTGATGATGCTGTCGCTGCTTCACACAAACTGGCAAAAGAGAGGATCAGTGTCACCCTGGATCATCTGGGGGAGTACATTACGGACTTAAGTCAGGCCGAAAAGGTTCAAAAAATATATCTTGAAATGATTGACTGTTTTGAACAGGAAGGAATTCACGCAACATACTCGCTTAAACCATCAAGTTTTGGACTCCAGAAAGATTTTGAATTTTGTTTTAGTTGTATCCGGAAAGTTGTAGAAACGGCCCATTCCTATCGTACTTTTGTACGTATTGATATGGAGGACAGTAGTTGTGTGGATGCTGAACTTGAACTGTATCGACGACTTCATGAACTTTACCCAATGAATGTGGGTATTGTAATTCAGGCTTATCTGAAACGAACCCCCAAGGATCTCGAGAGTCTGGCCCGGTTACATTCTGCCGAAACACCTGTTAATGTTCGTCTTTGCAAAGGTATTTATGTGGAGCCCGAAAATATAGCCATTACAGATCGCAAAGAAATTAATGTTCATTTCATTGAAGCTCTGGATTTTCTTTTTTGTAAAGGAATTTTCGTGGGGATTGCCACCCATGACAGAATGCTTACTGATGCAGCGCAGGAGCTTATTCATCGGTATTCTCTGACGGATAAAAATTATGAATTCCAGATGTTGTATGGAGTTACTCCCGAGTTAAGGGGCGAAATTCTGGCTGCCGGACATAAAGTTAGGGTTTATGTGCCTTTCGGTAAAGAGTGGTTTGGTTATTCCACCCGCAGGCTGAAAGAGAATCCACGTATGGCGTTTTATATTATTAAAGCTTTGTTTTACAGAGGCTAGCAGTATGGAATAAGGAGGAATAATTGATTAACAATTTCCAGTGTTTAATAGGTAGAGGGCAGTATTTAGCAGAATTAGGGTTTAGCTCCTGGCTTACCAGTTCTTCAACTCATCAGCCAAAAATTAAAGGGTCGTTTCTCGTTTGAAACGACCCTTTACACACAGGAATTGTTGGGAGGAAATAAAAAATGTTTCCGGGTCAAAGATCTTCTTTTGTCTGCTCTTCCATGTTATCTCTATGTTATCCGTACTTTAATTCTTGTTGCTTCGACTTACCTTCTGTTCATTATTGGGGTTGTTGCATTGCTTCTGATGAAATGATTTTTTGTTTTGCATGGTGACATAATGGCGTATTTAATTGTGTGTACATGACATCGTGTCGCCGTGGGTGCTCTAATCGTGTCATTTAGACAGTTTTATAGCATTGGCATTTCGTTTGATGAAAATAATACTGAAAACAAAAAATTAATTGTCAAACCAAAATTTAGGAGGATATAATTATGGCACTTGTAAGGAAATTCAACAACCAAGTACCCGGAATCTCAAATATTTTTGATGATTTCTTTGGCGGTGACTTTTTTGGCACTCCCGCAACAAATGCTCGCAGAACGTCTACTCCTGCTGTAAACGTAATGGAGAATGAAGATGAGTATGTAATAGAAGTCGCTGCACCGGGAATGAAAAAAGATGATTTTAAAGTAGAGCTAAATAACGGCGTTTTGAGTATCTCTGCTGAAATGGAAGAGAAAGATGAACAAAAGGATGATGAAAGAGGATATACCCGCCGTGAGTTTTGCTACTCATCTTTTAATCGATCGTTTGCTATTCCAAAAAACGAAGTAGATGAGGGCAAGATTAATGCCAGCTACAAAGATGGTTTGCTGAAAATCAAACTTCAGAAACGTGAAGAAGTTAAGCCTAAGCCTGCTCGTATGATTGAAATTAAATAATTAGTTGACTCTTTTTGATAGGAAAGCTCCCTGCCGATTATTTTGGTTGGGAGCTTCTTGTTTTGCGCGTTCACGAATGATATTTCTAATTGATATTGCATTGGTGCCCGATAAAAAAGATTGCTTCACCACGTGCGCAATAACAAACGCCCGCAAAGATCAGGGCTTTACGGGCGATTTCTAAGTACGGATAAAAATATTGGTTTACAGACAAATGGTTTTTAAGCGTTTTTATCCTTTATACAACTTGCTTACTTCATCCCAGTTTACAACATTCCAGAAAGCATCAATGTATTCAGGACGTTTGTTTTGATATTTCAGGTAGTAAGCATGTTCCCATACATCCAGTCCGAGGATAGGAGCTCCTTTCAATTCAGATACATCCATTATCGGACTGTCCTGATTTGGTGTGCTGCCTACTTCTACTGATCCGTCATCTTTTTTGACCAGCCATGCCCATCCTGAACCAAAACGGGTTGCTGCTGCATTGTTAAAAGTTTCTTTGAAATCATCGAATGATCCAAATTTCTTTTCTATAGCTGCCAGTAAATCCCCTGAAGGTTTGCCTCCTGCGTTGGGGGCTATAACTTTCCAAAAAAGATTGTGGTTAAAAAATCCCCCACCATTGTTGCGGACTGCTGTTGAATGCTGCGATACATTGGCAAGAATTTCTTCAATACTTTTGCTTTCAAGGTCGGTGCCTTCAATGGCTGCATTCAGTTTACTTGTGTATGCACCATGATGTTTGTTGTGGTGGATTTCCATTGTCTTTGCATCAATGTACGGTTCTAATGCATCGTAAGAGTAATTGAGTTTCGGAAGTTCAAATGCCATAATGTTTAAGTTTTTATGATTCGACAATCAATTTTTATTATCTTATTTCAGATAAGTATATCCAAAATTAAGGTTTATTTGGAATAAGTCCAAATAAACCAAATTAAAAATTGTTAAATGTTTTGGGCCTGTTGTTGAACAGGCTAGGGTGATATTGATCCTGTTCGTTGCGAATATGGAGCAGCCTTCGTTTTTTATCTGTTTCAGTTTGGAGTTTCCTGCAATTTTTGTCTGAATTTCTTAGATGTAACCTCTGGTTTTAACTTCTTTTAAATGAGTGTATTTTATGGTGTTGTGGTTGTTTTGTGGGTTGTTGGTGAAACTTAAAAAGCATATATGTTTTATTTGGTTCAATCTGTTCTTTCTATCTTTGTCTTTTCAAAACCAAATATTTTTGATGAAACGAGCATGGAGCTTTGATTTCTCTTTCGGCTTTCTTTGCGAAGCAAAGCGGCATAGCCGAGCGGCCGTTTTGTTTACAAAGAAATCTGCAAAAAAAGGCATGTATAAAGAAATCGGGAGTTCCATCCAACCGTAATAAATATTTTATTTGGATGAATAAAGAAGTACTTCGTCTTGCGGTTCCTAATATTTTAACTAATCTTACTGTTCCACTCCTTGGCATAGTAGATCTTCATTTGATGGGGCATTTGAATTCCACTGCTTTTATGGGGGCTGTTGCATTGGGCGGAGTTATTTTCAATTTCGTTTACTGGGGATTTGCTTTTTTACGTATGAGTATGAGTGGTGTGGCCGCTCAGTCATTTGGCCGTGGGAGTCATCAGGAAATGGCTTTGGTATTGGAGCGTGGCTTGTTAGTGGCGTTTGCCGGAGCATTTCTTTTATTGGTATTTCAGGTTCCTGTCGGAAATTTGAGCTTTTGGTTACTGGATGGATCTGCCGAAGTTAAAAGTATAGCACGCGAATATTTTTTTATTCGCATTTGGGCTGCTCCGGCAGCAATTTCTTTAATGGTATTTTATGGCTGGTTTCTGGGGATGCAGAATGCATTTTACCCGATGCTGATTTCAGTATCAGTAAATGTGATAAATGTGTTTAGCAGTTTAATATTTGTTCGTGTATTTGATATGAAAGCAGAGGGAGTGGCCATGGGCTCTGTAGTAGGACAGTATGTCGGGCTTACTATTGCTGGAATTGTGTTTTTCTATAAATATCGCTGGGCTTGGCAGTTATTTACTCCACGTTTGGCGATATTACGTCAGGGTTTCTCGAAGTTCATAAATGTTAGTGGCGATATTTTTATTCGCACCCTCAGTGTTATTGCTGTTTTTACATTTTTTACTTCCCGATCAGCAGGCATTGGGGATGTTATACTTGCAGCCAATAGTGCTCTTTTACAATTAATGTTGTTGTTTTCTTACTTTCTGGATGGATTTGCTTTTGCTGCTGAGGCTATGGTTGGCCGATGGTTTGGAGCTAATGACAAAGAAGCATTGAAACAGGCAATTAGAAACTTATTCCGGTGGGGGGCAGGAATGGGGATTTTGTTTTCGGTGGTGTATGGGATTGCCGGCGATCAGCTTTTGCACTTTTTTACAGATCAGCCTGAGGTTATAGAGGTTGGAAGTAATTTTTTGATATGGGTAATTGTACTACCACTGGTAAGTTTTCCATCTTATATATGGGATGGGGTTTACATTGGTGCTACTGCTTCCGTGCCCATGCGCAATAGTATGGTAATTGCTGCTGCCGGTTTCTTTTTTCTACCTTTCTTTTTGCTTTATCCCAAAATAGAGAATCACGCATTATGGTTGGGGATGCTGCTATTTATGGTAGCACGAGGAGTTATTCTTACGATCCTTTATCCCCGTTTACTGAAATAATATTTTGTGATCGCACAACCAGTGTGTCACTTATTAAATTGGTTTACTAATGTTGTTTCTTCTTTATGCCAGATGCGTGTGTTTGCAAAGAATAGTCTTAGCTACGGTTAACAATCCCGTCGAAGAAGAAAAGAACAAGTCGTTTGAAATTAGCAAAGAAATTTAGTAATTGTCGCATTAGCCTTTCTTTCCTCCTGTTCCAACGTTAA
>CAYOFH010000023.1:4396-32841 GCA_964403175.1 uncultured Marinilabiliaceae bacterium | reverse complement strand
TATTACCAGATGCTTTAGGTTAAATGGTAAAACCGTTTAAATTCGCTAAATTCGTAAAATTTGGTGTCCACTAAACACAAAAATGGCGCAGCCATTTTTTGTATTGCCGGAAAAATACTTAGCCAAAAACACGAATGTTGGGAGTAAAACAATCACCTGAACTACTGATTTCGTTAAACTTCGTTTCAAGAAGCATCTATTTCGATGCTCACGCATCCATGAAATATGGACGCCCTCAATAAACAGAATATCAAGATTATAAGATTCATCTTAAAACCTAATAATCTATTATGAAAGATTCACACATCCTTTTGATATTTCTTTTTCTTTTCGTCACTGGAATAAGTTTTGCCTGTTCCGAAGATAAAAAGAATGAATCTGATAATTCTGAGCAGAAGGATGAGAATCCGGCAAAGCCTGCGCTGGAAGATTTTATCCTTGGGGTTGATTTGTCCTACGTCAATCAGATTGAAGATCATGAGGGTATTTATAAAAAAGATGACCAGCCAGCTGATCCGTTTGAAATTCTGAGTGACAAAGGAGCCAGCCTTACCCGTGTTCGTCTCTGGCACAACCCTGATTGGGTGAAAGAAATATATGGACAGTCAGCTCCTCTTTACAGCGGACTGCGGGATGTGGCAAAAACCATTGAAAGAGCTCATCAAAACGGAATGGCTGTCCTGCTCGATTTTCATTACTCCGACACCTGGGCAGATCCCGGTCATCAGGATGTTCCTGCGGCCTGGAAGAATATTACAAATATTGATGTGCTGTGCGATTCGGTGTACAACTACACTTACAACACTCTTGAGTACCTTAACGAAAGAAATTTGTTGCCGCAGATGGTTCAGATTGGAAATGAAACAAATCCCGGCATGATGACCACCGGGACTCCTGAAGGTTTTCCCAATCTTAATGTGTACGATGGGAACTGGCCCGCTTTTGGTCAGGCGTTAAACGCCGGAATCAAAGCTGTTCGGGATATGGAAAACCAATCCGGGAAGGAAATTAAGATAGCCCTGCACATAGCCGACCCTAAAAATCTTGAATGGTGGATGGCTGATGTAATTAATCAGGGAAAAGTGACAGATTTTGATATCATGGGGTTTTCTTATTACCACTTATGGCATACTACCATTGCTTTTGATGAGCTTCCTAATCTTGTTTCTCAGCTTAAAGAAACTTATGGCAGGGATTTGCTGGTTATGGAAACAGCCTATCCATTTACCACGGGCTACAACGATGATTATGGAAATATCTATTCGTCTGAAACGAACCCTCTGGAACAATTTCCTTACACTCTTGACGGCCAGAAACAATTTCTCACAACATTATCGCAAAACATGGAAGATGCGGGTGCTTTGGGGGTGATATACTGGGAGCCGGCATGGATAACATCCGGAATGAAAGATCTTTGGGGAACCGGTTCCAGTTGGGAGAATTGTGCGCTGTTCGATTTCTCCGGGAATATTACGAAAGCAGCCGATTATTTGGGTCAGGATTATTAAGTTTTTTTGGGGCTATGTTCAGATTAAATCTTTTGCCAAATAAAATTTGAATCATTATTGGATGCAAAACTTATTTCTACCTTAGAATCCTTTCTCCGGAAACGTCGTGCAACTATCTTAATCTTTGAACAGTACACCAATTAATTATAATATGAAACGTAGTACTTCTGTTTTTATAAAGTGTATCAGTTTTTTCATGCCAGCAAGAATCTGATTTTCCTGAATTTGAAAAGGAGGCCAATTTGTTCAAGAAAGACTGGGAACTTGTAAAAGAACCCTCTTGATGCAGGGTTGATTTTCTGTCGAAATAAAACCAAATAGCCCTCTGGTTGTTTAAACTTTCATAAAAGCCTAAGGTTTAAGTGTTTGCAATCGAGCAGACTTTTGCATTAAAGTGCAGATTATCAATGCTATATGATTTAGCTTAAATCTTATATCTAAAATTCTAACGATCAATTGTTAATAGTAACTCAAAAAAAAATAGAATGAAAACACAAAAAGATTTAGCAGCTCTGATTCTGCGTCTGGGATTTGGCCTTTTTATAGTGTTCGGACACGGTTTGGGGAAGCTGCAAATGTTGCTTGCCGGAAATATTCAGTTCCCGGACCTCTTTGGAATTCCTTCAGTTGTTAACCTGACTCTGGCCATGCTGGCTGAGTTTGTTGCCGGTATCATGGTTGTGGTTGGTCTGCGAACAAGGCTTGCTACTATTCCACTAATGATAACCATGTTGGTGGCTGCATTAATTTTTCATGCAGATGATCCGTTATTTTCGTCTGAAGGTCCCTCAAAAGAATTTGCACTTCTTTACTTTTTTGCATTTGCAGGAATATTCTTTCTGGGATCCGGGAGATATTCAGTAGATGCTATTTCAGGAAAGCGGATTTGAGTGGATATTTTTACAGCTAAATGTTAAAAACAGCTAACAAGTATAATATCAGGTATTAAAACTGATTAATCAAGTGTTTTGGCATGATAATTTTCTACTAAAAGGCAAAAAATATCCACTTTTTGTTTGTGGTTGTTAAAATATGTCTAACTTTGGGCTCGTGAAAGTTTTGCCTTTCCCTTAGATCAGAAAAAAATCCAGAAAAAGGTTCGGTGGTTTACCGGACCTTTTTTATTTATTTTTCATTGCAATGGGGAAGAAGGAAACTTTTTTACTATTTTTGCAGCATCAGATATGGGTTGTTAGCTCAGTTGGTTTAGAGCATTACCTTGACAGGGTAGGGGTCACTGGTTCGAATCCAGTACAACCCACATATTAGAATTTTAAATGATTCAGAATCCGGTAAATTATGTGTTTACCGGATTTTTTTATCTTCCGGCTTGTTTTCCTCAACTTTTATTACTTTTGGAATTTAGTAATTATATCTCCCTGAGGGGAAAGATAAGGAAAATTATATGTCTTCAGGAGTAGAAAAGGAGATTATACTATGGAATATACAACTGAAAACTGGGATTTGATGGTTCTGGAAATCAGCAAGAGATTTAAAGTCACAGCCGATTTTGATTTTATGTTATTTCTAATAGGTATTCAGGAACTGGGACAAGGGATGAAGCCTTATGAACGGCAGGAGAAAATGGATCTCATAAACCTGGGTAAGTGTACCCTGCTGTCTCGTGAGGGGTATCTGCAATCCACCGGACATGATGAGGAAGGCTGGCCTCAATTTGAAGAGGTTAAGAAATTAAAATCACTTACCCCTTCGCTAATGAATTATTTACTCAAAAAATCAGCATTTGAATATTTAAAAATTCAATTACGATAATCAGAAAAATAAAAAATCATGACATCATTTTATTTATTTAGAAAGGTAACATTGTTCTCATTTATTGTTGCTCTCGGTGTAATGCTCACTTTTTGCGATGAGCCTGAGAAAAAAGTACTTGTGAAAACTCCATACGGTAATATGAAAATCAAACTGTATGAGGATACCCCGCAGCATAAGGAAAATTTTCTGAAACTTGTAGAAGAGGGCTTTTACGATGATCTTCTTTTTCACAGAGTTATTGAAGGTTTTATGATTCAGGGTGGTGATCCTGAATCTAAAGGAGCCGAACAAGACCAGCCGTTGGGTTCAGGCGGGCCAGGTTATCAAATTCCTGCTGAAATCATCTTTCCTGAACATTTTCATAAAAAAGGTGCGTTAGCCGCAGCTCGTCAGGGAGATCAGGCAAATCCTGAAAAGGAATCATCAGGCTCACAGTTTTATATTGTCCAGGGGCAGACTTTCACTTTTGGAGAACTTGATACTCTCGAAATGCAGATGTCTCAGAGGGCACTTCAATCCCGTATGTTCGATAAGATAGAACCTTATCGGGATACACTGATGACCATGCGTCAGCAAGGTGACCGGGAAGGTTTTGAATCATTGATTTCTGAGCTTGAGGAAGAAGCCAAAGCAGAACTTGGAGACTCCGCTGAATTTGAGTTCCCTGAGGAGGTTCGTGAAACTTACACCTCTGTTGGCGGAACACCTATGCTTGATGACAATTACACTGTTTTTGGCGAAGTGGAAGAGGGACTTAACGTGATCGATTCTATTGCCGCTGTGGCTACAAATCAAGCTGACCGTCCTTTAGAAGACATTAAAATGACAATGGAAATAATTGAGGAATAATTTTTGCATCTTAAATGACCGGATGATTTGTAGTTGTCCGGTCATTTTTTTTCTTCTTACAGGAAAAATAATTTTTATACGGATGAAACGAGCATGATATTTTTTAAGCATAATAACACAAAAGAGTATGATTAAAAAGTATTATGTGAGAGCGAAGCGGTTCCATTCGTTCTCAAATTTTTAATTATTTTTTTATCAGGTAATTACAAAATTTTAAACGAATGAAACGAGCATGGAGCTTTGATTTCTTAAATCAGCCACAAAAGTGTATGTATAAAAAAGAATAGCGAGTTCCATTCGACCAATAACTTAGACTAATTTTATACGAATGAAACGAGCATGGCAACGATTACCACAATAGAACATGTATAATGTCCTGACATGCGAGTTCCATCAGACCAATAACTTTGACTAATTTTATACTGATGAAAGGAATGAGATTTTTGTTTGTGTTTTTGCTGGCAGGGTATTTCTTTTTATTATCTGTAGCAGCTTATTCTCAAGACTATACCCATTATGTGCTGATTAAGACAAATTTGGGCAATATGAAAGTTAAGCTGTATAATGACACACCTGAACATCGGAATGAATTTTTGAAACTGGTCAACAGCGACCATTTCGATGGGACCTTATTTTACAGGATTGTTAAAAACTTCGTGATACAGGGTGGCTCTTCGGATTCCCGCAATGCTCCTTCAGGTAAACACATTGGCTATGGAAACTCAGCCATTAACATTGACTCTGAGTTTAAAGATCATCACTTTCATAAGAAAGGTGCACTCTGTGCTCCACGTCAACCCGAAAACGTCAATCATTTCAAGATGTCTGATATCTCACAGTTTTACATTGTAAAAGGACGTGTTTGGACAAATGAGCAGTTAGATATTATTGAAAAAAATAACAATATTCCCATAAAAAATAAGCTTAAGAAGAAATACTACGTTCCTCGGAAAGATGAGTTAGCTGCACTTAAAGAAGAAGATCCACGTGCCTTCAATGAATTATTAAGAGATATCAAACGGAAAATAAATTTTGAGTATTCATTGTCTGATTATATTAAGTTTTCAGATGCCCAGCGAGAGGCTTATACCACCCTGGGTGGTCTGCCTGATCTTGATGGAGAATACACCGTGTTTGGTGAGGTAGTGGAAGGATTTGATGTAATTGATAAAATTGCTGCTCTGAAGACGGATAAAAATAACCGTCCGCATACTGATGTAGAAATCCGGATTGAAGAAATTACTCAATAACATAAATTCAGCGATGCCAAATTTTTCAAGATTTCTGCCATTCTTTTTATCAGGCCTTTTGATAATTTCTCTATGGTCATGTAATAATTCAGGCAGTAAAAAAGAAGGAGCACAGAAAAAAGTCTCTCATGGTTCTTATCAGGAAAATATTAAAGGTATGGTAGAGATCCGTACCTTCGATCATTACAACAGGGAATTAAAAAAAGGGTTCGGTTTTTTTGTGGATCGCGACCGGGTGGTGACTAACCTGAACTGGATCAAAGGGGCTTATAAGGCTGAGATTGCTCCTGTTGGAACAAGGGATATGAAAGATGTGGAGGGTTATACCGCTTATAGCCATAACCTGAATCTTCTGGTACTGAAAGTTAAACGAAATAATTCTGATCATTTAAAAGTACGGGGAAGTGTGAATCAGCCCGATACCCTTTATTCTTTGAAACGGCCGAATCGAAAGTTATTTGTCGTAAAAGCTCAGTCAGGAACATATCAGGATTTGGATTCAGTAGGTTTTTGGCCTGTTCCTGATGACATGAGAGAGGGGAAACCGGCATTTCGGTTGAACCACGAATTTATGGGAATTGTGCAAAAACGAACCATTGATGATTCTGTTAAGACAGTTGTACTATCAAAAAAATGGATTGCCCAATTGTTAAAGGAACAAAGTAAACGCCCTGTTTCTATTTACGATTTGCGAACAAAAACAGATAAAGTTTATATTTCTCATGAAAAGATTGCCGGATTCCGTATAAAGACTACGATGGGAGATATCGTTATCCGGATGCATGATGAAACCCCGCTGTATCGTGACAATTTTATTAAACTCGTTAGTGATCAGTTTTATGATAGTCTGCAGGTACATCGGGTGCTGAAGGATTTTTTGATTCAGATGGGAGCTGCTGACTCCAAATATGCCAAAAAGGATGATGTGGTAGGCTGGAAAGGTCCCGGATACACATTGCCGACGAAAATTATTCCCTCACTTTTCCATAAGCGTGGCGCCGTGTCTGCCTCCAAGCTTCCTGCCGCACGTAATCCACGTAACCGTTCTGACGGATCGCAGTTTTTTATTATTTCCGGTCGCGTTTTTACCAATGAGGAGTTAGATGACATCGAGAAAGAGAAAGGATTTCGCTTCACTTCATCGCAGCGGGAGGCTTATACCACGATCGGCGGGGCTCCTTATCTTGACGGAGAGTATACAGTTTTTGCAGAAGTAGTGAATGGTATGGATGTTGTTGACAGAATTGCGTCTGTGGAGACTTATGGCGAAGACCGGCCTGTGCAGGATATCCGAATAAGCACCATCGAAATTATTCAGAAATAGGATCAGATCAGTTAGAAATGGAATCTGATCTTTTATCAGATATTCTTACTAAAATTTGAACATACGAAACGAGCATGATATTTATTAAGCATAATATCACAAAAGAATATGATTAAAAAATATTATGCGAGAGCGAAGCGGTTCCATTCGTTCTCAAATTTTTAATTATTTTTTTATCAGGTAATTACAAAATTTTAAACGAATGAAAATTGTAACTCTAATTCTCGGCTTACTGGTCACATTGTTTTTTTCCAGTTGTAGTACGTATCAATATGTTGGTCTTACTCCGTTGAAATCTGTTTTTCATTAAAGAACTCACCGGTATGGGATCTTTTTTGTTAGGTGTTGGTGGAGTAGCCCTTATAATTGTAGCTGCTGTTGGAGGCGGACTATAGGCTGGTAGTTTCTGTTTGGGGAAGTTATGCTTCATTTTGAGAGGTTGCGGTTTTCAACTGAAGCCCGATCAATTACTCAAACATTACTCTTAAGAGGCGCGAAAAATTTATTACTTTTGTGACTTTAATGATTTTCAGATCTCTTTTTGAATAAAAAAGAAAGGGGTTTGTGGAAATAGGCTTTTCAATATTGTTCCAAAAAATCCGATACAATGCTTGATAAGATTAAAAATTTACTGGAAGAAGTAAAAAATCTGACGGCTGAAACGGCCGAAGAGGCAGAGCAACTACGCATAAAATATATCAGTAAAAAAGGAATTATTCCTCAGCTTTTTAACGAGTTTAAGAATGTGCCCAACGATCAGAAAAAAGCTGTCGGTCAGGCGATCAACGAATTAAAAAATGAAGCTCAGGAATCAATAAATCAGTTAAAGGAACAATTTGAGCAGTCAAAGATGACTTCCGGGGCTAATGATTTTACAATGCCCGGCAGTGCCATGCCGCTGGGAACACGCCATCCGTTGTCGATTGTCCGCAATCAGATTGTGGAGATTTTCGATCGTATTGGTTTCTCCGTGGCTGAAGGACCCGAGATAGAAGACGACTGGCACGTTTTTGAAGCCCTGAATTTTCCACCCGAACATCCGGCACGTGATATGCAGGATACTTTCTTTATCCATCAGGATCCGGATATTTTGTTGCGTACACATACCTCTTCGGTTCAAATTCGCACAATGGAGCATCAGAAGCCTCCTATCCGTGCCATATTTCCGGGACGCGTATTTCGTAATGAGGCTATATCAGCCCGTGCGCACTGTATTTTTCACCAGGTGGAGGGACTTTACATCGATAAGGATGTCTCGTTTGCCGACCTGCGGCAGACTTTGCTATATTTCGCCAAAGAGATGTTTGGACAGGATACACAGATTCGTCTGCGTCCATCCTATTTCCCTTTTACCGAACCATCGGCCGAAATGGATATTTCCTGTACGCTTTGCGGGGGCAAAGGATGTAACATCTGCAAGTACACCGGATGGGTGGAAATCCTCGGGTGCGGAATGGTTGATCCTGCGGTGTTGAGCAATTGTGACATTGATCCGGACGAATACACCGGCTTTGCTTTTGGTATGGGAATAGAGCGTATTGCTATGCTGAAGTATCAGATTAACGATATCCGGCTTTTCTTCGAGAATGATGTGCGGTTTCTGGAGCAGTTCAGAGCTGAATCGTAAGAACATACTAACTTTATGTAAAATATTGGAAGCCACGGATCATATTTGATTCGTGGCTTTTTCGTTATTCTCCCCCCTTTACTTTTTTTTGATAAAGTCAGTGCCTTGTTTTTTAAATAATATAAGAATTACCAGAGTTTTATCCTTTCATTATTTAGTCGTTGTTTTAAACATATTGGTTACATAATCATAATTGTGGATTAACGGGTGGCTAAGAAAATCAGGATAATTATGTATTACCAAAATGAACCTGAATTTTCACAAAAAACAACTCGTTATGAAAACAACTTTTACCCAAGTTTTGAAAAAAGTTTTACAGTGGAGCTTATGTGTCCTGGTACTCTTTAATCCTATTATTTCGTATGGAGCATCTCCATCTGAGGGTAATCCTTACGGACTTGACGACAGCAATCCGGTAAGCTCTATTGATGAGAATTTTGAAAGTATGTCAACGGGAGCCATTTTACCTCAGGGATGGACAAATGTTGATGTTCAGGGAGACAGATTATGGGAAGTTAAGAGTTTCTCAGGAAACCAATATGCACAAATGAGTGCCTATAATGGAGACGGTACCTATCAGACCCTGATGATTTCACCTGCAATAAATTTTGACAACATTGAACCAACTGCGACATTTGATTGGGCCGCGGCTTATGCCAATGGTGCCACTTTGGAAATTCATGTAATGCAATTGGATGGAAGTACCACTACGGTTGCTTCTATTGAAGCTAATGCTCCAACTAACGGCTATGGGGATTTCATCACAGAAACTCTGGATTTATCCGGTATTTCCGGTGTTGCCTTTCTGGCTTTTGAGTATAAGGGTATAGCTGGATCAACTACAACTACCTATCAGATAGATAATTTTTCTGTTCTTTCTCAGGGGCCTTCTCTCTCTGCATCTCCTGAATTTCTTCAATTTGGATTGACGACTTCAGGAACAACAAGTACAGCGTTAGATGTTTCCATTGAAGGAAGAAATTTAACCGCCATACCGACCTTTCAAATCACTGGCCCTGATGCCACAAATTTTGAAGCTATAGGTAGTCTTAGTACTGATGGTGGAACCATTAGTATAACCTTTTCTCCGGAAGAGGGTGGTGCCAAAAGTGCTTCTCTGACTGTTTCAGCAGATGGTGTTTCCGAGAGTGTCGCTCTTTATGGCTCGGGTAGCGTTTTGGGGGCTTATCTGACGGAAGATTTCTCTTCAATTACCTCCGGAAATAATACTTCCACCTCCGGGGCAAATAGTCAGTGGGCCGGAAATGGAAATTTTCCAACAGTTGACCGTGCCTATCAGGCTGGTGGAGCCGTTAAATTGGGAACCAGCAGCAGTGATGGATCTGTCACATCAAAAAGCCTTGATTTATCAGCCAACAATGGCAATTTTGTTGTCAGCCTGGATGTTAAAGGATGGACTTCGGTTGAAGGAGATTTGGAAGTCATCGTTTCAGGGCTTACTTCTCAAATTATTACCTATTCCAGCACTATGAATGGATTGTTTGAAACCAAGAGACTCCAGTTTTCTGGTGGACAGCCCGGTTCCACGATTACCATTTTAACTCGTGGCGGTCGTGCGTACGTTGACAATGTGCAGGTTTACAGCGACGGAGTCAGCAATGATATAAAAACTCCCGAACAAGATACCATTAACGTATACTCTGATAACGGGCAGCTAAAAGTTTATTCTAATACGGATGCAGGGAATATTGAAGTTTTCAATATGACTGGTGCGCCCATTTATAGCAAACCTGCAACGATTGGAATTCACACATTTTCTGTACCTCCAAACCAATTGCTGATAGTGAAAGCAGGAAACTCCATCCGAAAAGTCATTGTCAGATAATTCGGCCCCCCTTAATTTTTTTAATCAAAGGGAGGAGACCTGAAAAGGCTTTTCCTCCCTTTGCTATTTAATTTAAATCTGTTTCTCAGACGGTCTTGTGATATTTTCTTATGACTGGTATAATAATCTTAATGTAAAGGAAATGACCTTCAAACAGTGGGGTATTAGGAAATTATTACTGACCATCAACTAAAAACCAATTCGTTTCTTTCTCAACTCAGACAAATGAAGAAAAAATATAAACTACTGGTTCTCATATATATGTTGTTGCTGGCTTCAAATACTTTTGCTCAACCAACAGCAGATTACTATTCAGGTACTTCAGGCAAAGAAGAAGCCTCATTGAAGACAGCTCTTTTTAATATTATAAAGAATCCTTCTGTTACTACCTATTCTCAAATATGGTTGTCATTTGCTTCATCCGACACTCGCTCCGACAATATTGTTTGGGATATGTATTCCGACATTCCATCCGGAAATCCACACTATTCCTATACCATATCTTCCGATCAGTGCACCACGGGAGGGAACTCAGCAGAGGGGGAATGCTATAATCGCGAGCACTCTTTTCCTAAAAGCTGGTTTGGTAATGCATCGCCCATGGACAATGATTTGATGCATGTGGTTCCTTCCGATGGGTATGTCAATAACAGGCGAAGCAATTATCCGTATGGAGAGGTTGGAAATGCTTATTGGATATCCACTAATGGGAGTAAGTTGGGCGACAGTAATTTTCCGGGCTATTCAAGTCGGGTTTTTGAGCCCATTGATGAATATAAGGGTGATTTTGCCCGCATCTATTTTTATATGGTTACGGCTTATGAAGATAAGTTGGCAGGTTGGTCGTCACCACAATTATCGGGCGATACTTATCCGGCTTTCAGTAGTTGGTCTGTGGATCTTTTGATGAAATGGAGCCGGGAAGATGAGGTGAGTGAAAAAGAAATTATCAGGAATAATGCTGTTTATCAAATACAGGGAAACCGCAATCCGTTTGTGGATTTTCCAAATCTGGCAGAGTATGTATGGGGTGATTCTATTGATTTTAATCCTGAAACAAGTCTTAGATCCGAAACTGCTTCCAATGAAAGTGTGTTGCTTTCACCTGATTTTAAATCCGAACTGTTCCCATTTTCGGTATATAATGTAACGGGAGACCAGTTATGGGAAAGTTCCTCAAGCTATGGTGCCTATATGTCTGGTTATGAAGGTGGAGCTTTTGAAAACGAAGACTGGTTGATTTCTCCGGCTCTTGATTTGAGCGAGAGGAGCAGTGCAACTTTGAGTTTCAGACATGCGATCAATTATGCAGGTAATAATATAGCCGATAATCATTCTTTATGGATATCCGATAATTACTCAGGAGGTTCTCCGTTTGATGCTACTTGGGAAGAAATTATCATTACCAATTATCCTTCCGGAAGCAACTGGACTTTCGTACAGTCAGGAGATATTGCTATCCCGGAAGCGTATATTGGAAAAACCAATGTTAACTTTGCATTTAAGTATTCCAGTAGCACATCCAATGCTTCTACATGGGAGATTGACAATCTTATCCTGGTTGCAGAGAATCAGGCCACCTTCATTTATCCGGAAATAAATCATTCAGAGATTAATATTTTTGCTTCCCGAAATGAAATAGTAATAGAAGCCGACAGACAAATTCCAGTAATTGAAGTTTATAATATGAGTGGACAGCTTATTTGTATCAAAGAAGGAACTGTGGGTAAGCAAAGAATTGCAGTTCCCGGTGGTCGTTTATATATTGTCAGGGTTAACGATAAAATACAAAAAGTAATGGTTCCATAACCAGGTTAAGGGAGAAAGAAGGCTGACTTTTCATCTAGTTTTCTTTTTTCTAAACCTTTTTGAACCCTTACACTCATTTATTCGTAAATTAATGGGTAGTTTAATTTAGTGGATAAATGATCCGTACTTCTCATTTAATATTGGTGTGCTTCTTGTTTCTGTGGTTTTCTGCAGGGAATAGTAATGCCCAATACTTTGGGAAAAATAAGCCTTCTTACCGCTCGTTTGATTTTCAGTTATCTCAGACCGATCATTTCAATATTTACCATTATCTTGATGATTCTGCACGAGTTAAGTTTGTTGGTAGTCTGGCCGAACAGTGGTATCGTTATCACCGTCAAATTCTGATGGACACTTTTCAAACTCAAAGCCCCATCATTATTTACCGCAATCATGCACATTTCCAACAAACCACAGCTATTATGGGTGATATTGGGGTAGGAACCGGAGGGGTAACTGAAGGATTAAAACGACGTGTGGTAATGCCTTTCTCTTTTTCCGATTATCAAACGTCACATGTTCTGGGACATGAACTGGTACATGCTTTTCAGTATCATATTATTGAGGAGAGCAGTAATTTGAACCCTGGGGCTATTTCAAGGGTGCCTTTATGGATGATTGAAGGAATGGCCGAATATCTTTCTGTGGGTAATAGTGATGCCTATACCTCAGTATGGATGCGTGATGCGTTATTGAGCGATAATTTCCCGACGCTTGATGAGATGCGTAATTATTCGACATATTCGCCCTACAGATTTGGTCAGGCTTTTTGGTCATATATCGCTTCACGATATGGAGAACAATATCTCCGTAGGCTTTTTGTGGCATCCGCAACACAGGGATATTCAGATGCTATCGAAGATCAGTTGGGCATCTCTGTAGATTCGCTTTCATCAGCCTGGAAAAAAGCATTGACGAGGCAGGTGATTACTGCTGATGACAGCACTTATACCATGATTGGTCAACGTCTGTTTTCATCAAAAAACTCGGGTAAGTTTAACCTCTCTCCATCGGTCAGTCCTGATGGACGATACATCGTATTTTTGTCTGAAAGAGATATTTATTCGCTGGATTTGTTTCTTGCCGATGCTCAGACCGGGGAGATTATTTCTAAGGTTTATACAAGTTCACGTAACAGTGATATTGATGCCCTTGAATATACCGAAACTATGGGCTCATGGTCGCCGGATAACCGTTATTTTGCCTTTGTGGCCTATCAGAAAGGACGCTCTGTGATCCTGATTTATGATATTCGGAGGAAGCAGGTTGAGCGAACAATTTTCCATGATGTTTTAGATGCAGTTTCTGCTCCTTCGTGGTCGCCCGATGGTAAAGGTATTGTTTTTAGCGGTATGAAAATGGGTGTCAGTAATCTTTGTTATTTCAGTTTTGCTGATGACGAGCTTTATTTCCTGACCCGTTCCCCTCATGCTGCGATCCAACCTTCATGGTCGCCCGATGGTCGGTGGCTTTGGTTTATTACTGATGAAGCAGCACCCGGTCAGTATTTTTTCTTTCCGGGAAATTTTAATCTTGCCCGTTTAAATTTCAAAACCCGTGAAACAACAATTTTTAATACATTCCCTGGAGCAAAAAACCTCAATCCCCTCCCCGGGAACAACCATGAGGTGTTTTTTTTGTCGAATGTGAACGGGCGTAGAGATTTATATCTGCTTGATGCTTCATCAGGAGAAATAAAACGAGCGACTAATTATGCCACCGGCATTATGGGTTTAACTGAAATGTCTCCTGCCCTGAGTCTGGCAAACGATACCCTGTATTACACGATGTTGAAATCCGGAGAGTTTCAGATTATAAAGGCTCCATACAAGGAGCTGAAGCAACAGGCCCAATCCGTTTCCTCCCGGCCATTCGATTACCGCTCAGCTCGTCTGGCTCCTTATTCTGAGCGTTTTTCCATAGTTGACCAGAATCTGATCTATCAGGGTGTTCTCAACCGTGACAATGAGGTTGCTATTACTTCAGCCGAGCCTCAAACTAATTTTCAGTTGGATTATGTGGGTAATATGGCTGCAGGAGTAATGACCGGTCGCTTTGGCACGGGGATGGCCGGCAGTGTAGAGGCACTTTTCAGTGACGTATTGGGGCATAATCTTCTTTACGGTGGAGCCAGTATCAACGGGGAAATTTATGATTTTGGAGGACAGGTAGCCCTGCTTAATCAGAAACGGCGTATTAAAACCGGAATTAGCATTTCTCATATACCTTACAGAATGGGTTATTATTCTTATGAAGGAGAAGGTGATGAGGAAGAACTGGTTTACTACAGTCGCCGAATATTCCAGGATAAAGGAGCCTTGTTCTCCTTTTTACCGCTCAGCCGCACCGCCCGCATAGAATCAGGTGTCTCAATGGCCCGTTACAGCTATCGTTATGAAAAAATTGATGATATACGTACTTATTACCCAGCTTATAATCAATCCGGACAGCGGGTTGATGCTCCGGAGAGTTATTGGGTGGGCAAAATGGATGTTGCTTATGTATTTGATAACTCACGTTCCGGTTTAGCTTCACCAGTGGATGGTACACGGGCCCGTTTCCAGGCAGAGAAATTTGTTAACGGGGTGGATGCACATGCGTTTCTTCTGGATTTTCGCCGGTACATATTTGTGCGCCCATTTAGTTTTGCCTGCCGGTTGTATTATTATGGACGTCATGGTACCGATCGTAATACCCGGCGAATGACCCGTTTGTTTGTAGGATACCCCTGGTTGGTTAGAGGTTATGATACCGGGGAGTTTTATCTGGATACTACCCGAAGAGAGGAAGGCATTGGGATTAAGCATGTGATCGGAAATAATTTGCTTATCTCCAATTTTGAGTGGCGTATTCCCTTTTCCGGTCCTTTTGATTTTGCATGGTTTCGTTCGTCCACTATTTTCTCCGAGCTGGCATTGTTTGTGGATGCAGGGATTGCCTGGGACAGTGAAAGCAGTCCTGTGCTGGCCCTTACCACCGGATCTGACGAGCAAAGAATCCCCGTTTTTAGTACAGGCATGTCGTTGAGGTTGAATTTTTTCGGTTTCATTGTTGTAGAACCATATTTCGCATTTCCTTTTCATCAGAATCGCTTTTATACCGGACAGTTTGGGTTCAATGTTTTTCCCGGTTGGTGAAAAAATTAACATCTCTCTTAGATCAGAAATCAATAAAATTTTTATCTTGTAACTGTTTTTGCTCATTTAAAGACCTTTGATATCAAGGCTCATTAATGAAACGAGCATGGTAATGTTTGCCTCAAAAGAACATGAATAACTTCTTGCATGCGAATTCCATCCGCCCTTAAAAATTTTGTTTTATAAGGATGAAAATATGGTAACGCAAGTTGAATTCCGGACACTGTCAGGAGGAGAGGATACATATAGAATTGAGGGATTGATATTTGGAGTTGCAAAATGCCCGGTAGATTTAGGAAGAGAGACTGACTGAAACAGAATAAATATCAGAATCAGTATTAATATTAACCATAAATCTTTTAACTATGTTAAATCCAGTGTTTTGGCTCGTTCCTGTCGCTTCCTTAATAGCGCTGTTCTTTGCCTGGTATTTCTTCAAGCAGATGATGAAGAACTCCGAGGGCAACGATACCATGAAAGAAATTGCCCGTCATGTACGTGATGGTGCTAATGCTTATCTTCGTAGTCAGTACAGGGTTGTTGCCCTTGTATTTCTGGTATTGGTAATATTATTGAGCATTCTGGCTTATATGAAAGTACAGAATCCTTTTGTTCCTGTTGCTTTTTTGACCGGAGGGTTTTTTTCCGGGCTTTGTGGTTATCTGGGTATGAAGACAGCCACGTATGCATCAGCCCGAACTGCGGAGGGCGCCTCAAAATCTTTGAATCAGGGGCTGAAAATTGCATTTCGTAGTGGTGCCGTAATGGGTCTTGTGGTTGTTGGTTTTGGATTACTTGATATTGCTTTGTGGTTCTGGTTTCTGAATGAGGTGGTGTTTACTCCCGAAAATATGATCAGTGGTGTTGAGTGGGGGGGACTTACGTTTGTTAATCCGGGCATTTCCGAGAAAGAAAAAATGATTGAAATTACCGTTACCATGCTCACATTTGGTATGGGTGCCTCTACTCAGGCACTTTTTGCCCGTGTAGGAGGTGGTATCTTTACCAAAGCTGCTGATGTAGGTGCCGATCTGGTAGGAAAAGTAGAAGCAGGTATTCCTGAAGATGATCCGCGTAACCCTGCAACCATTGCCGATAATGTAGGAGACAATGTAGGCGATGTTGCCGGCATGGGTGCCGACCTGTATGAGTCATATTGTGGTTCTATTCTTGCCACGGCTGCATTGGGTGCTGCCATTCCCGCTCTCACCGGAGCCCAGCAAATGCAGGTGGTCATGGCACCCATGGTTGTGGCTGCTGTTGGTATTTTACTTTCTATTGCCGGCATATTTCTGGTTCGTACCAAGGAGTCGGCTAGCCAGAAAAACCTGCTTACTTCATTGCTTCTGGGAACGGGAGGAAGCTCTTTTATGATTCTGGTAGCTCTGGCCGTATTGGTTTATTTGGATTGGATTTCCTGGGGTATTTTTGGCGCAGTAGTGGTTGGCCTTTTGGCAGGAGTTATTATCGGTCAGGGTACTGAATATTTTACTTCAGATGAATATGCACCGACCAGGGGAATTGCCCGTCAGGGGCTGCAAGGGCCTGCAACTATTATTATTGAAGGTATTTCTGTAGGAATGTTTTCTACCTGGATCCCAGTTGTTACCATAGTGTTGGGTATTGTGGGTTCATTTGCTTTTGCCGGCGGTTTTATAAACTTTGCCATGGGTGTTTACGGAATTGGTTTTGCCGCTGTGGGGATGCTTTCCACATTGGGAATTACTCTTGCAACTGATGCTTTCGGACCTATCGCCGACAATGCCGGTGGAAATGCCGAGATGTCCGAGCTGCCTCCGGAAGTTCGTGAACGTACTGATGCACTCGATATGCTTGGAAATACCACCGCCGCTACCGGCAAAGGTTTTGCTATTGGTTCGGCCGCATTAACCGCAATGGCCTTGCTTGCTGCCTATATTGAAGAGGTGCGTTTATGGCTTGGAAAACTGGCAAAAACATCTACTGAAGGCTTTCAACAGGTAGGAGATTATATTTTTTATCTAAAGGATAATCCGGAGCCTGTTTTGGATGATGGTCAGATTGCAATTGAGATAACCGGCGCCGGTATTCGGGATTTTTCATTGGCATACGACTTATCTCTGTTTAACCCAATGGTTTTGGCAGGTCTTTTTATCGGTGCTATGATGGCTTTTGTGTTTAGTTCTCTGACAATGAAAGCAGTGGGTCGTGCTGCAGGGAAAATGGTTGATGAAGTAAGACGTCAATTTAAGGAGATTCCCGGGATTATGGAAAGAAAGAACAAGCCTGATTATGCCCGTTGCGTGGAGATTTCCACTAAAGGAGCCCAGCGCGAAATGATTCTTCCGTCACTGCTTGCTATTGCTGTTCCTGTTGCTGTGGGTGTTATTTTTGGCGTTCCCGGAGTGGTAGGATTGCTTGCCGGAGGGTTGACAGCCGGTTTTACGCTTGCTGTAATGCTTAATAACGCTGGTGGTGCATGGGATAATGCAAAAAAATATATTGAAAAAGGTAATTTTGGAGGTAAAAACAGTGAAACTCATCATGCCGGGGTTGTGGGAGATACCGTTGGAGATCCGTTTAAAGATACTTCCGGGCCATCACTTAATATCCTCATTAAACTTATGACAATGGTTTCGGTGGTAATGGCTGGTCTTACTGTGGCTTTCTCTATTTTCTAATATTAATTAATACACCATATCAGGCATATAAGATTTTTAGTTTTCGATATGGTTTATGTAATGAAATGACGAATATTTTTTTATTAACAAAAAAAGGTGCATCTTTTGGTGTGCCTTTTTTTAATATACAATGAACTACTTCGACGACATACTTAATGCCCGTAAGCGCATAGCTCCTTTTATTGAACATACCCCGGTGGTTAGCTGCAGTTCGCTAAACCGGATGTTTGATGCCCAAATTTGGTTTAAGCTGGAAAACAAGCAGAAAGCCGGGGCTTTTAAATTCAGGGGAGCAACCAACGCTGTGCAGAATCTTAGTGAAGGTGATGCCCTCAAAGGGGTAGCTACTCATTCGTCGGGTAATCACGCTGCTGCCCTTGCCCTTGCAGCAAAAAACCGGGGGATTCCTGCCTATATTGTGATGCCTGAAAATGCGCCGGAAATTAAAGTGGAAAATGTCAGAAGATCAGGGGGACAAATTACCTTTTGTGAACCTACTCTTCAAGCCAGAGAGGATACCTTATTGGAGGTGACATCAAAGACCGGGGCTGTTTTTATCCCTCCATATGATTGCTATGATGTAATATGTGGCCAGGGAACAGCAGCAATGGAACTTATTGAAGAAGCAGGTCCTTTTGATATTTTGATGACTCCTGTGGGAGGTGGTGGACTATTGAGCGGCAGTGCAATAGTCACTAAGCAACTATACCCGGAAACACTTGTAATTGCCGGAGAACCATTGGAAGCTGATGATGCCTGCCGTTCATTGAAAGCCGGAAAAATCATTCCATCCGATAACCCACAGACAATTGCTGATGGATTAAAAACCTCTCTGGGGCAACTCAATTTTGAGATTATTTCTCAATATGTGGATGAGATTCTTACCGCAAAGGAACATTCTATAAGAGCTGCAATGGTATTATTGCGAAAACAGGCGGGAATTATGGCTGAACCATCTTCAGCTGTGCCTTTGGCTGTTATTACCGAAAACCGTGACCTTTTTAGAGGTAAAAAAGTTGGGATGATTATAAGTGGGGGAAATATTTCGAATACATTGTTTGAGAAAATCACTAAAGTAAGGGACTGAAAAGACGGGCGAAGGATTCTTTGACTTTTTCGATATGAGGTCTGTCTATCCATTCAGGAAGCAAAACAATTTCGCTGTCTGCCTGATCTTTAAGGAATATGCGTTTCATTTCCTCGGCTGTTGGATTATCATAAACGAAAGCAGTAGCCTCAAAGTTCTGTTCAAAACTTCGGAAATCCATGTTTGCAGAGCCTACAATACTAATGCGGTTATCGGAAACCAGAGTTTTGCAATGTAAAAACCCTTTTTGATAAAAATAAACCTGTATACCTGCTTCCAGCATTTCCCGGATGTAGGAGCGGGTACAAAGCAGGGTAATAAAAGCATCGCTTTTCCCGGGAAGGATGATACGCACATCCACACCGCTGAGTGCTGCAGTTTTCATAGCAAAAAGCACACTTTCGCTGGGTGTGAAATACGGTGTGGCGATATAGACATAGTCTTTGGCGGTAACTATCGTTTGGAAAATGCCCATCATGATAGCCGGCCAATCGGAGTCCGGGCCACTTGGGACAATTTGCAGGGCTTTGTTGCTGACAGGTTTGCTGGGAGGGAAATATTTGGAATCTGACAATTCTGTCTGGCTAACGAAGTACCAGTCAATTAAAAAAATATTTTGAAGCGAATTAACCGCATCACCTTCAATCATGATATGTGTGTCGCGCCATATACCGTATGATTTTATGTCCCCCTCTTTGTAGCGGTCGGCAATATTGTAGCCTCCAATGAAGCCTACATGACCGTCGATGATCACGATTTTTCTGTGATTGCGGTAATTGACTTTACTTGTTAGCAAAGGAAAATGCACCTGCAGGAAGCTGTAAACTTCAACGCCGGCATCCCTCATCTCCCTGTAAAAAGAATCTTTTAATTCCCAGCTGCCCACATCGTCCACAATTAGTCTGACCTCAACGCCATGACGTGCCTTATTTTTGAGAATTTCCTTTACCTGATTACCAATCTTGTCTTCGGCGAAAATGTAATATTCAAGATGAATAAAGTGTTGAGCTTTTTCTATCTCCCGGATAAGGGCTTCAAATTTATCGGATCCGTTGTGTAAAAATGTCACTTCATTCCCGGTGGTTATTACCGAACTGCTGTTATTGAGCAATAATCGAACAATTCCTGTTGGTTCATGAGAGATATCATTTCCGCTCAGGTTGCCATAGGCAAGTTTTGTAATTTGTGAATGTGCCAAATAGTTTAACTTGTGGTGATTTCGCAATCCTTTGCGGGCAATAATTTTTTCCTTACGAAAGTTATGGCCAAAAAAGATGTAGAAAAAGAATCCTAATCCTGGCAATAATAGGAGCACCAAAACCCAGGAGATGGTTTTCAGCGGACTACGGTTTTCCAATACGATCAAAATAACAACCACCAGAATACTGATCGCATAGGCTGCGAGAATAAATGGTAAAATACTATTGGCAAAAAAAGAGTTCAACAGATTTATTATTAAAGTTCTTTTTATATCTAAGATAACACTTTGTTTCGATAAATAAACAGTCGGCTGTTACCAAATTTCTCCCATGAATCAGGTTTTTGTTCTATCCTGGGTGCCTGAACTCCTGAAATGAACCATTTTTCTCCGATAAACACTCTGGCTTCGTCCCACAAGCCGGCATCAGTAAAGGCATTGAGCAATATTCCACCTCCTTCTACCATGACGGACTGAATTCCTCGCTGATAAAGCTCTTCAAGTATCGCTACCAGCGGATTTTCTGTGCTATCCAGTAGTGCTGTTTCTACATTTTCGGAATATGAGACTTTTTTTTCGGAAAAAACAAGTGTAGGGGTTTTTCCGTTGAAAAGTGTAAGTGTTTGGGGTAATTTTCCAAAGCGATCCAGTACCAGACGAAGTGGGTTGCTTCCTGACCAGTCACGAACAGTAAGCGATGGATTGTCTTTGAGTGCAGTCACCGTTCCTACCAGAATGGAGGGTTCCGTTCGTCGCCATTTATGAACCATGCGACGGCCCCAGTCATCAGTAATCCACGTGGGACGAGCTTCATCCAGAATGGTGCGGTCGATATCCAGATAACCATCACGTGTCTGAGCCCATTTTAGCATGATATAGGGGCGTTTTTGTTCGTGGAAAGTAAAGAATCTTCGGTTGAGTTCGCGGCTTTCCTGTTCAAGAACGCCTACTGTAACTACCGATCCGGAGGAACGCAACATCTCTATGCCGCGACCTGCAACTTCTGAGAAAGTATCAGTGCATCCAATCACTACACGGGGAATCTTTTTTTGGCGGATAAGCAATGAACAAGGTGGTGTTTTTCCGTAATGGGCACAGGGTTCAAGATTGACATATAAAGTGGCTTCGCGTAACAACGATTCATCCTTTACGGAATTAATAGCATTTACCTCGGCATGGGGTTCCCCGGACTTTGTGTGATATCCCTCTCCGATAATTTTGCCATTATGAACAATGACGCTTCCAACCATAGGATTGGGATAAGTGTTTCCCTCGGCTTTCAGAGCCAGATCAATGCATCGCTGCATGTATATTTTGTCTTGGCTTTGTGCTTCCATGTTTCTATTTTTACAATTTCAAAACAGCAATCATGCAACCAATCGTAAAAGAGATCATCCGTCAATTCAGGGAAGAACTTTCACAAATCTATGATTCACATGAGGTCTTTCAGTTTGTCTGGCTCCTCTTCGATCACCTAAAGGGATGGTCAAAGACAGATATGATGCTTCGTGATGATACAAAATTAACCGTTTCCGACCACTTATTTGTCCAAAACGCATTGGAAAGATTAAAAAACCATGAACCTATTCAATACATATTAGGGGAAACGGAGTTTTTCGGGCTTCTCTTTGAAATAAATTCCTCTGTGTTGATCCCCCGTCCCGAAACTGAAGAGCTGATAGAATGGGTTTTAGAGAGTGTGGATCATGAGAAGGCATTGCGAATACTGGACATCGGTACTGGCAGCGGATGTATTGCTATTGCGCTGGCAAAACATCTGCCTGCGTCCTCTGTTACCGCGTGGGATGTATCACCAGAAGCAATAAGAACAGCTGGAAATAATGCAAAAAAAAATCACGTGGCTGTTTTTTTTGAGCAAAAAGATGCGCTTCAGGTTTCTCCGGAAGAAATGGTGCAATTCGACATCATTGTCAGTAATCCTCCTTATGTGAGACTTTCTGAGAAGGAAATGATGAAAGAGAATGTGCTTAATCATGAACCTCACCTTGCACTTTTTGTAGATGACCGCGACCCGTTGGTGTTTTACCGGAAAATAGTTCAGTTGGCAGCTAATAGTTTGACTGAGAATGGATTGTTGTTTTTTGAAATCAACCGTGACCTGGGGCAGGAAACAATGCACCTGTGCTCTGAAAATGGGTTTCAGGAAATTGAACTCCGAAAAGATCTTTCAGGAAACTACCGTATGCTCAAGACACGACACTTGTAAGCCTTTCTGAGGATTTCAAAAACGTGTCGGAAGACTCAATAATGTCTGTCATGAACAGTTTAAACTGTTCGGACAATTCTTCATAGTGTTTTTCCAGTCTCCTTATTGCGAAAGAGGTGTGATCCGGAAGAGATGAATTCGCCGACATGATACTTAAGGTTCGTTCCACTCCTTCGAAATACTGATAGTTTTCCAGTCTCCTGCTTTTTATCAGAAAAGGTAAAAATTGTTTTACTCTGGGAGGCAAAACAAAATAATGTCGCATCAGGATCAAATGGACTTTATTTACAAACTGTTTCAGTGGTTCATTAGAATATTTGTTCCAGTGAACTGCTAATAAATGATCATAAATAATATCATTTACCACACCAGCATAACGTCGATATCCATCTCTGAAAAATCCGGCACTCTCGCGAAAAACCGGATGGGTATCAGTAAAGGTATCGATATGCCTGTGTAAAAGTATACCTGCCTGCACCCCATCTGAGTAGCGCATATATCGTAGCCCTTTTACGTGGTCTCCAATAAAGTTGCCGACCATGATGCGCGGATTATCATTCGATAAGTATAAGTGTGCGAGATAGTTCATATTATTTCAACACCAGGACGGGCAGTTTTGTTTTACCAATAGCTATTAGTGAGAACATCCTGATTTAAATTTCAAATGCGCATTTTTTTTGTCTTAAATTGACAATATTTTTGTAATCTCAAGAAGCTGGGGATTTAGTGCTTTTTTATTCTTCAGGGCGTCACAGAAAGGAGTTAAAACAACATTGTTATTTGTCAGTCCAACCATTACATCTTTTTGATTGTCTATTAATGCGTCAACGGCTGAGATTCCCAATCTGCTGGCAATTACCCGGTCAAAAGCAGAGGGGGAGCCTCCTCGTTGGAGATGTCCGAGAATGGTTACCCGTACGTCGTATTCAGGATGTTCTTTCCCAACTTTTTCTGCAATTTTGAGAGCTCCGCCAATTTCATCTCCTTCGGAAACCAATACAATACTGCTGGTCTTATTTTTGCTAAAGCCTGTTTTCAGAAAATGTTTCAGTTGGTCATAATCGGTTTTGACTTCAGGAACAAGGATTGCTTCTGCTCCTGATGCAATGCCGCTACGCAGGGCCAGGAAGCCTGCATCACGCCCCATAACTTCGATAAAAAACAGACGGCTGTGGGCTGTGGCTGTATCCCTGATTTTATCCACTGCCTGCACTACTGTGTTCAGAGCTGTATCGTATCCAATGGTATAGTCGGTTCCATACAGATCATTATCAATGGTTCCGGGGATTCCAACAACCGGAATATTATGTTCTTCCCCAAATATCCGGGCTCCTGTAAAAGTTCCGTCTCCACCAATTACTACTAAAGCATCAATTTCCCGATTCTTAAGATTTTTAAAGGCTGTTTTACGCCCCTCTTCAGTTCTGAAGTCCATGCTGCGTGCCGATTTGAGAATGGTACCTCCAAATTGGATGATGTTACTGACGGAGCTTGATTGCAGTTCTTCCATGTCGTTATCAATCATCCCCTGAAATCCTCTTTTTATGCCGAAGACTTTCAGGTTATTGTAAATACAGTTTCTTACTACTGCCCGGATGGCAGCATTCATTCCCGGGGCATCTCCCCCTGAAGTTAATACGCCTACGCATTTCATGGAGCTCATAATTTTATATTTTCATTTGTCTTACTCAAATATAACAAATTGTATTTGTTTTGGCGATAATGTTATGGTTTTGTGTAAAAGACCCATTTTCTGGTTCTTATGCCAGATCTGAGCTGTATTTAAATATTTGGTCAGTTTCGAGGATAGCCTGTGTGTATTTGATTTTGGAACTAATATGGTGCCTGCTGGATTTTTTGAAGGAAGGAAATTAATTCTTTATTACTCAATGCGACTGTTGATCGGAATCCCTCTCGCCCATTATAAGTGCTAACTGCAATAGACTGGGCGTTAGGAATTAAACAGAAGCAATTTGTGAACGGTCAAAGAATCTTTAGGCAGCTTATCTGATAGTTCTTTTAAAATGTGCGGATTTTTTCAGCCACAGTTTTCATCAGCCAGCCAGGGGTGGATGTAGCTCCACACACCCCAATGCTTTTAGGTCTGGGCTCAAACCATATTTTTTGTAAATCGCCGGGGGTGCTGATAAAATGCGTTCGCGGATTTATTCGGATGCAGGTTTCGAAGAGTGATCTGGCGTTACTGCTTTTGGCCCCTCCCACAAAAATGATCATCTCATGTTTGCTGGAAAAGTCCTGTAAATGGGGGGCACGGTTGGAAACCTGACGGCAAATAGTATCATTAATTTTTATCTCAACATTGTCCAAAGCTCTTCTTTTAATGGCTTCACCTATGTTTTTAAAACTGTCAGGGCTCATGGTGGTTTGCGAAAACAAAATTACCGGTCTGCCGGGGTCGATCAGGCGTACATCTTCCTCTTTTTCCAATATGATAGCCTCGTAATTGGTTTGTCCGGACAATCCTTTCACTTCTGCATGGCCAATTTTCCCAAACACAGCAATCTGTCCGTTTTTCTGCTTAATCTCGTTGTAAGCTGCCCGGACTCTTTGCTGAAGTTTAAGCACTACCGGACAAGTGGCATCGATTACTTTCAGCCCTTTGGTCTGGATTTTCTGATATGATTCAGGTGGTTCTCCATGAGCTCTGAAAAAAACAGTTCCCTCTTGCATTTTCTCCAAATCATCGTGGTCAATGGTTTTCATGCCTTTATTGTGCAGGCGGTTAACCTCCAGGTCATTATGGACAATATCTCCCAGAGAATAGATGGTTCCGTTGTTTTTTAACTCTTCTTCTGCCTGATTAATGGCACGCACTACCCCGAAACAAAATCCTGACTTATGATCAATCTCCACGTGGATAGGCTGTTGGCCTCTTGTATTTGCCGAAGATTCCATGTCTTTAAATGTTTAAAAAAGAATAGTTCAGGTAACGGTTAAAGATCTTATCCGGGAGGGTGAGATTATATGGATGAAACGAGCGTGACAAATATTGTCACAACAGAACATGTATAAAATACAATCATGCGAGTTCCATCCGACCTTAATAAAAATTTTCTACGAATGAAAAACCAGAGCATCAAGGCATCAATAATTGACTCCCATTTGATCCAGTTTGTCAAGGATCCACTTTAGTTGTTCTTTTGGCGACAGATGGCTGTTGTCCAGAACAACTGCATCCTCAGCCTTGATTAAAGGACTTTCTTTGCGGGTGCTGTCCATTTGATCCCGGTCTTTTACATTCTTCAGCACCTCTTCGAAAGACGGATTCTGCCCTTTGGCTTTCATTTCATCAAATCTTCTTTGAGCCCGGATCTCAGGGTCAGCGGTCATGAAAATTTTCAGGTCTGCATTGGGAAAAACCACCGTGCCGATGTCCCGGCCATCAAGTACTACTCCGCCTTTTTCCCCCATTAGTTGCTGGAGTTCCACCAGTCTTTTTCTTACGAACCCCAGAGCGCTGATCTGACTTACATTGTTGCTTACTTCAAGGCTTCTGATTTCTTCCTCAACTCTTTCCCCGTTGAGCCAGGTGTCGTTGGTTCCTTTGTTTAGGTTAGTCTGGAAACGGATATTGATATAGTCAAGTGAATTTTTCAAAGCGTTCTCATCAATTTTTCCGTTTACGATGAGGTTGTTTCGGAGCGCATAAAGAGTCACAGCTCTGTACATTGCCCCTGTATCGATGTAGGCAATCTTCAATAGTTTTGCTAAATCTTTGGCTACTGTACTTTTACCGCAGGATGAATGTCCGTCGATGGCTATAATAAGGGAGTGAATGTCTTTTGTCATAATGTGTTTTTAAGAGGCTGTCCAAAAAGTATCTATTGTCATTTGTTTTTACATTTTGAAAATCATTAATTATGAGATTCTTTACTATGTCAGAATGACGAAAGGCTTTAGAATTATGTTTTTGGGCAGCTCTATTTGATTTTTTAAAGTTAGATGAATCTTATAATATGACTACCTGACCTTTAATTAAAAAACCTTTCGCACATAAAGAATTGATTTGCAAGCCCTTGAAAAACAAAGGATTATTGACAAAGATAATGATAAAAAGGTTAGTTTCAGATAAATCACAGGTCAAACTCTTAATTTTAGATCCAGAACACTCAAATTTCAGATCAAAATTGTTCCCTACATCTCACACCCTGATCTCTGAAAAGGTTTTTGCACGCACCGCCTCAATACCCAGAATTCGAATCTCAATAAAACTCAAAACTCGGAAATATTGGTCGCAATGGAGAAATGATTGGAAGAAGATGCTAAATGATACCGTGCCGAGCTATATGCGAAATGGAATTTATAAACCCGGAAGCCGAATCCCCATGAATAACCTACTGTTGATGCTTTTGAATCAATTTTAAGCTCCTGACGACGGCGTGGGTTTAGTCCGGCAGCTACATAGAAATTTTTGGATGGAAGAAATTCGACACCAAAAATCAGATGTCGCAGCATCAGATCTCCTAACCCGGCATTGGCACTTTGGGGCTGTGGAACATTGATGCCATATTCATTTTCCGGAATTTCATAATCCAGCGATCCGGAAAGAAGGTCTCGGGCTGTTACAGAAAACCGGAATGGAGCATGTGCAAGTCGGGTGGAGAAACCGACCTGTAAATCGGGTGGCAGGGATTCAGGTGAGGACTCACCGTAAGTGCTAATTTGTCTGCCGCCGTTTCTCAGCAAAGCCCCTGCATGAAACCGGTTGTCAGGATGATTGTAATGTACCCCTGCATCGAAAGAAATTCCCCATGAGTTGTAGGTTTCGATGGTGCTGAAAACCGGCTTAAAAGTGAGTCCGGCAGTTAATCGAGAGGATAGTTTCTTCGAATAGCCCAGAAAAATAACTGTCTCGGAAGCACCAAAGGTACCCTGAATTTCTCCGTTCTCATCAGCCATAATCATATCTCCAAATCCCATATGTTTGATGCCACTAAAAAAGGTTCCTGTTCCGGCTATATCATAGGCAAAACTTCCGTAACCATAATTGATGTCGGCGATATAAGGAGAAAAACCAAGTGAGACACTTTTGTGGAGGGAAGAATCAGCTAAAGCTGGATTGTACAAAGCCATAGAAGGGTCATTTTCGGATAGAGCTACCTGGTGTCCTCCCAGAGCATTCATCCGGGCTGATGGCGTTAGATGCAAAATCCCGAATAATGATTCGCCTCCCTGTTGTGCAGAAGCAGAGGCGGTAATTATGGAAATAAAGATGACAGAGGCAATTTTTTTAAGTCTCATTAGCTGAAAAATCTGGTATGCACTAAACTAAAAACAAACGGGTTGAATGATAGATTTATTGTCAGCAAAATTAGCATAAATAGAAGAAAGGAGATTGTTTAGAGATCTCTATTTTTTCGATTGGTTCCTCAAAAAATTCCGGGCTTTTCCTCATTTTGCAGTTTTATGTTTTTCAGATATTCTTAAGCGAAGAAGAAATGGGAATTTTTTTACATTTGTGTGCCTTATATCGTCATAGCTTTGTTGTAAATTTAAAATAGCAAATTGCTCTGTTTACTTCAATTAACAATTTTTGTCAGTATTTCTTCCTGAGGATCTCCACAATTTCCAGGACTGCAGGGCAAACCAGTGTGTTGCGCCAGGTAAGTTTTAATATCTGGTGAAAACGTGTCCTGTCTGTATGTGGATATTCTCGACAGGCGCGGGGACGTACTTCATAGACCATGCAGTGATTATCGGGCATCAGGAACGGACAAGGGGTTTCACGGAAAACATAGTCATCGTCATCATCCATCTGCATGTATTGCTCTATCATTTGCGATGGCTTCATCTTCAGGTGTTTTGCAATGCGATCGATATCGCGGTCGATCACAATGGGGCTGGTGGTTTTACAGCAGTTTGCACATTCCAGGCAGTCAATGTGTTCGAAAGCTTCATAATGTAGTTGATGCACCACGTTATCCAGATTTTTTGGTTTCCGGCGGCGTAGTTTCTCCAGAAAAGCTTTATTCGCTTTGGAGCGATTTTGGGATTCTTCCTTGAAGTTGTTTAAATCCATGTTTTTTTTTTTTGACAGGGTATTTATTTTCAGGCTGAAAGCCTGAAAGCTGTTGCTCAAAGACCTTCGGCCTTTTTTAAAGCAATCCGGTAATGTGTCAAAGTGCA
>CAYOFH010000023.1:0-4296 GCA_964403175.1 uncultured Marinilabiliaceae bacterium | reverse complement strand
CTGTTATTTATGAAAACTTACAAATATTTTTTGTTGAGTGCAATTGGCGGACTTCTGTTGGGAATGATGCTTTTCTTGTCTGCTTTAGCCCTTTTTTATGGCTGGGAGAAGGCAACAGTTTCAATAAGAGGTATGGTCATAGCGATAGGAAGTATGGGTATTGTGCTTTTTTTGGTTTATCGGCGAAAGTTGAAATATCTTGATTCCGAAAAATTGGTGCCTCCTGCTTTCTCAGATGCTAGCTACAGAGAATTTGGGATTGAAGTTGAACATTTTGACTTTAACCATCTCAAACAGGTTATTGAAGAACGTTTTGTGATTTCAGGCAGCAGTAACAATACACTGAAATTCAGGCAAAAGTTCACTCTCTGGTCATGGGGCGCAGGAGCTTTTTTGAATTATGACAGAGATGCCGGTAAAATTAAAGTTCATTATTTCCCTATTTCCGGATATACCAGACATGCAACCATGGCTGTAAAAAAAATGGATAATTCTGTTGAGGAATTGATTCGCCGGTCATTAAACTCGTAAAATACTTCGTAATGTTTCCTGATTTGCTGAAATTACTGTAATTTTGCTAAAGGCGGGCCGGGTATTTGTTATGTTTAAGTTCGTCTTTCTAAACGAAATCAGGGAATGTTAAAACAGAGTTTACAACAAAAATTACTTCAAAAGCTTTCACCACTTCAGATTCAGGTGATTAAGCTTTTAGAAATTCCTACTACTCAGCTCGAGCAGCGAATAAAGGAGGAGATGGAAGAAAACCCTGTGCTCGAACTTGAGCGTGATTCCCGTGACCCTGACGAAGAAGATAACAGCACCGAAACGGATAATGAAAAAGATGAAATGTCTATCGATGCTTATATTCAGAATGAAGATATTCCTGCGTACAAGCTTAGTTCCCGCAATTTTTCAAAGGATGATAAACAGGAGGATGTCCCTTTTTCATCAGGGATGACTTTCCATGAGCATCTTGTAAGTCAGATGGGGCTTAGAATAATGGATGAAAGGCAGGCACTCATTGCTGAATACATTATCGGAAATATTGACGAAGATGGTTATTTGAGGCGTGAGGTGGATGAGGTAATAGATGATCTGGCATTTGCCCAGAATGTTGATGTGGATGAAAAGGAAGCCCTCGAAGTATTGCGCATGGTGCAGGACTTTGATCCTCCCGGAGTGGGAGCTCGTGACCTCAGAGAATGTCTGTTGTTACAACTTGATCGAAAAAACCATGATGATCCATTGATGGAGAAAGCCCATCACATGATAAAACATCATTTCGATGAATTTACCCGCAAGCATTATGACAAAATAGAGAAGCGAATGCACCTTGAAGAAGGGGAACTCAAGGATATCCTGGATGAGGTGCTACATCTCAACCCAAAGCCTGGCAGCTCATACAGCAACCCGGTAACAAAAACAGTTCAGCATATTATACCCGATTTTATTCTTGATGTGGAAGACGGTAAACCCCGCTTGTCATTGAACAACCGTAATGTGCCTGAACTGCGCATCAGTAATACCTATGCTGAGATGTTTGAAGACTATCAGGCCAATAAGAAAAATCAGAGCAAGGACAAGAAAGAGGCCCTGATGTTTGTTAAGCAAAAGCTCGATTCGGCCAAGTGGTTTATTGATGCAATCAGGCAGCGCCAGAATACATTAATGACAGTAATGCAATCGATATTAGATTATCAGTATGAATATTTTCTTGAAGGGGACGAAACGAAGTTGAAGCCAATGATTCTTAAGGATATTGCCGAGCGTACCGATTTAGATATATCCACCGTTTCCAGGGTTTCCAACAGTAAACACATCCAAACGCATTTTGGGATCTTCCCGTTGAAGTATTTCTTTTCCGAAGGACTGCAAACAGATTCCGGAGAAGAGGTTTCTACCCGTGAAATAAAGAGTATTTTACAGGACTGCATTGAGAATGAAGACAAGCGAAAGCCATTGACTGATGATCGTCTGGCCAAAATTCTTCAGGAGAAATCATACAATATAGCGCGTCGAACAGTGGCCAAGTATCGTGAACAACTAAATATCCCTGTAGCCCGTCTTCGAAAAGAGTGGTAGAGGAGACCTTTTACAAAGGTTGTTTAAATTATTTATACTTTTGTGCATGAAGATTTTCAGCAAGATTCTTTCTTTACTTTTTCATCCCATGTTAATGCCAACATTGGGAATATTCTTTATTTTTAATGCCGGAACACATTTATCTTACATGCCTTTCGAGGTTAAACGACTGATCTACCTCATCATCTTTATTTCTTCTTGTCTTTTACCGCTTTCCTTGTTGCCGTTATTTCTGCAGCTGAAGATTATTAAAAGTTTTAAAATGGAAGCGGCAAGGGAAAGAATTTATCCTGTTCTAACAACGGGTGTTTTTTATTTTCTGGGTTACTTTCTGCTCAGCCGGCTGAATGTATCTCCAATGATTGAAAATTTTGTTTTAGCCACATTGGTGGCAGTGCTTTTTGCTGCCGGGATTTCTTTCTTCTGGAAAATCAGTTTACATGCCATTGCAGTTGGAGGCGTAACCGCTGCCCTTGTTGGTATGATGTATAAGTACGGGTCAGATTTGATTCTGCTTGTTTCACTGATGGTGCTCATATCCGGGCTAATCGCAACTGCCCGTTTATATCTGAATGCCCATACTCCGTCTCAGGTATATGTGGGTTACGCTACAGGTTTCATTCTTGTTTTGCTCGGGGTTTGTTTTGTATAAGTTAGGATTTGCGTTATATTTATTAAATCATTAACTTGCAGATAATCATTGATAAACCAGTAATCCTACCCACTTATGAAAAGAAAACTGTTACTGGCAGGGCTTTCTTTCTGTTGTTTGCTGTTTGCCAAAGCCCAGCATTACGATTTTCCATCTCCGGTCTCTTTTTCCCTCGGCCTCTCAGGAGCCTCCGATACAACAGTTTGGTCATTATTTTCCAATCCGGCAGGGATCAGCAGTGTTAAAAAATCAGCAGCAGGTATTGGTTATCACAATGCTTTTTTTGTTGAAGCACTTTCTTCCCAGACAGCTTTTGGGGTCATTCCTTTTTCTCTTTTACATACCGGAGTTGTTTATTCCCGTCATGGGAATTATCTTTTTAATCATCAGCATATTTCGCTGTCATTGGGTCGTACAGTAGCTCCTTATCTGAGAATGGGGGTGCGATTCCGATATTCTATGCGTGCTATCCGGCATTCTGAAACAGCGGATGTTTTTTCTTTTGATGCCGGCTTGTCTTTAAATGCTTCGGAAGAAGTGGTATTGTATGTTTTTAGCCGTAATCCTTCCCAACAAGTTCTGAAGGATGAATTTTCCGGGCAACCACTTCCCTCCATTTTTTCAGTGGCATGTAGTGTCAAGTTATCGTCAATTTTTGGTGTGGTTGCAGACATTACTCATAGAAATGATTTGTCTCGTCAGATTTACGCATTTGGTATGTCGGCTTGTGTTCATCCAATGTTGGAGTTGAGAGGAGCATTATCGGCAAGCCCTGTACGACTCGCATTTGGAGCCACCCTCCGTTTGGAGGAATTAGAACTGACAATGGCTGCCAACCATCATGATCAGTTGGGACTATCTTCCACAGCTGGTATTGTTTGGCATTTTTCAGGCAAAGGAGGAGGTGAAAAGTGAAAATGTTTGGTTTGAAACTCAGGTTTGGCAGTTTTCTCTTTTTTCTGTTTTCGATCAATCTTTATTCCCAAATTGGAGAAGGCCTGCAGCAATGGGCAGAAGATGTTGCCTCTATCTATGCCGAAGAAACAGAAATTGAAGATGTTTCTGTTTTAACGGAGCACCTTATTGGTTTGGCCCGAAATCCCATAAATATAAATGAAGCGGGGCGCGAGGATCTAGAACAGATATTTTTTCTGACTGATATTCAGGTTGAGAATATTCTTTTTAAGAGGTATGTCAATGGTTCCTTTCTAACGATTTATGAACTTCAGGCTGTTGAGGGGTTGCCTGTGGATGTAATCCAAAAACTCGAACCCCTGCTTGTTTTTGCTCCTCAGGATGCAGAAGGACGGAAATTTCGATTTTGGGGCGACTCTTTTGTGAGATCCTGCTATCAACCTGAAAAAGCACAGGGGTTTAAAGAGGATGATTCAGGAAAAGCCTTATATCTGGGAGACAGATTTAAATTGTATAAACGCACTCAGGTGGAGACCAACAGGAATTTCTCTGCTGGAATGATTGTTGAAAAAGATCCCGGAGAACCTATGTTCGGTAAGGGGATTGAAGCCATTGACCTGATGTCCAGCTATGTACATTATAAATAT
>CAYOFH010000022.1:3614-33017 GCA_964403175.1 uncultured Marinilabiliaceae bacterium | reverse complement strand
CATGCTTTGCAGGTGCAGACATTTTTAAAGATTTGCATAAAAAAACTTGCACTTCAAATGGAATTATACGAGGTAAATAATTTATTACTAATCTTTTAAGGGTTATTCAGCAAGCTCTAAATAATTGATTTAAAGATTATTATAAAATATATTAAGGTCGAATGGCACTCGGATGCAAAAACTTATATATGTTCTTTTGAGGCAAACATTGCCATGTTCGTTTCATTTAATTTCCGCATGATATTCCTGGAGTGATTTCACTTTATACTCCCCTTTTAGTCGTTCCCTAATACCTTCGGTTGCAGCAAGGGCGGCAGAAGTGGTTGTTATATAGGGAATATTGAATTTTATGGCATTCTTCCGGATGTAGGAATCATCATATTCACTCTCCTTTCCTTCAGGTGTATTAATTACCAGTTGGATTTTATCATTTTTAATGGCATCCACGATATTTGGTCTTCCCTCATGAACTTTTTTTATTTGCTCCGACTCAATGCCGTTCTTCTTCAGGAATGCAGCAGTGCCTTTGGTAGCCAGGATACCAAAGTTCATTTTATGGAAATTCCGGGCTACTTCCACAATCTTATCTTTATCCCTATTACCAATTGTAATCAATACATTTCCTTCAACCGGCAGCTTTCAAAGCAAAGGCGGTATGTACGCAGCAATAATCAAATTCAATTCCCTGACCAATGCGGTTGGGACCACCCCCCAGAACCATAATTTTTTTCTTATTGCTGACTTTTACTTTATTGGGAGCATTATAGGTAGAATAATAATAGGCTGCATCCTCTTCAACACCGCTAACCGGAACTGGTTCCCAAGCCTCATTGATTCCAAGTAATTTTCGTCTTTCCCGGATTTCCTTCTCATCAATTCCGAGTATCCGGGCCAGGTATTTATCGGCAAAACCATCCTTCTTAGCCTCTATTAGAATCTCATCAGGAAGTTTCTTTCCTTTAAAAGACAGTATTTTCTCTTCCAATTCAACCAGTTCTTTCATTTGGGTGATGAACCAATGGTTAATGTAGGTCTTTTCAAATAGTTCATCCACACCGGCACCCTTACGAAGGGCCTCATACATAATAAACTGACGTTCACTGGTAGCTGTATTAAGCAGTATCATCAGTTCATCCAATGATTTTTCATTAAAATTCTTTGCAAATCCCAATCCGTAACGATCCATTTCCAACGAGCGAATAGCCTTATGAAAAGCCTCTTTGTAGGTTTTACCTATACTCATAACCTCGCCCACAGCCTGCATTTGAGTGCCCAGCTTATCAGTCAGTCCGTCAAACTTCTCGAAAGCCCACTTAGCAAATTTTACCACTACATAATCTCCACCGGGAGTATATTTTTCAAGCGAACCGTCGCGCCAGTACGGAATCTCGTCAAGGGTCAATCCTCCGGCCAACAGTGCAGAAACGTAGGCAATCGGAAATCCGGTAGCTTTACTTGCCAGAGCAGAAGAACGCGATGTCCGGGGATTAATTTCAATCACCACTATGTGGTCGGTTACCGGATCATGGGCAAACTGAACATTCATTCCACCGATTCAACAGCCTTACTTTTTGGCATATCGATATTAAGAGAAAGCATTGAATTTTTAAATTCGGTACGATCCTCTCCCTTTTCAATAGCTTTAAGGTTTACACCAATTACTTCTACATTGTACTTCTCCAAAATACCTTCATTGGCTAATGTCAGCGACAAATTCAACGCAGTTTGTCCACCAAGGTTGGGCAATAAAGCATCGGGACGCTCTTTCTTTATGATTTCAGTCAGCGCATAAACATTGAGCGGTTCGATATAAGTTACGTCGGCAGTAGATGGGTCGGTCATTATAGTTGCCGGATTGGAATTAACCAAAACAATTTCATATCCGAGGCTTTGAGGGCCTTGCATGCCTGGGTTCCGGAATAATCAAATTCACAAACCTGACCAATTATTATAGGGCCCGAGCCGATAATGAGAATTTTGTGAATGTCGTTTCGTTTAGCCATAGTAGGTATTTTGAGTCAAAATTGGTTATAGTTTCAAACTTCTTGATTTCTGCATAAAAAACTATCAATTAGTTAATTTTTGCAGCACAAAATTAAAATTTATTAACAGGATAAGGGGATATTTTTTGATTTTTTCGCAGTATTGTCCGGAGAACCTTATTCTTAAAAAAAATTTACTTAAGGTTGAGCCCTGGCAATGAACTTTCGCTTTTACTTAAAAAAGGCGAAGCATTGGGTCCTATATGCATATTTATCAAATGTATGAGTTTCATCTTTATTCTTGTAGCTAAAAATCAAAGGGTCTGCTACAATAAGAAACCAGTCACTTTGAACTAAGTCCCTGCTTCTTTCGTTGATTTATCAGAGCAAAAAAATAAACCATGGAATACAGATACTTATCAGATTCGCAATTAAAATTGTCAGTCATTACCTTTGGTGCATGGGCTGCCGGCAGTTGGATGTGGGGAAAAACAGAACGGAGTGATGCTATTGAGGCCATAAAAGCAGCTTATGACCATGGGGTAACCTCTATCGACACTGCCCCGATTTACGGTCAGGGAACCAGTGAAGAAATTATTGGAGAAGCTATCCGGGATATCCCCAGAGACAAAGTTCAGATACTGACCAAATTTGGTCTGCGATGGGATTTGTCCAAAGGAAAATTCTACATGAAAACCAAAGACAATAACGGCCGGTTTATCAATGTCTATAAGTATGCCGGAAAAGAAAGTGTAGTCGAAGAGTGTGAGAACAGTCTTAAACGGATGGATACAGACTATATTGACTTGTATCAGATTCACTGGCCCGACGAGACCACCCCTGTGGAAGAAACTTTTGAAGCGGTGGAAAAATTGATTGAACAGGGAAAAGTCAGGCATGCCGGAGTCTGCAACTTTGATGCTTCTCTGGCTGAAAAAGCAAACAATGTAGTAAAAATCATCTCCAATCAGATTCCCTATAGCATGGTTAACAGAGGTATTGAGGAAGAAACAGTACCCTGGTGTCTGGAAAACAAAAAATCTATCCTGGCCTACAGCCCATTGGAACGTGGTCTTCTGACAGGCAAAATAAAGCCCGGCCATAAATTCGCAGAAGGAGATCATCGCAAATTGCACCCCTCTTTTACTGATGATCACATTGTCAAAACAAATGCATTTTTGGAATCAATTAAGCCGGTTGCCGACAAACATGAAATCACCCTGGCTCAACTGGTCTTGCGTTGGACCCTGGAGCGCGAAGGGATTACCATTGCTCTTGCCGGAGCCCGCAACGCAGAACAGGCCATTCAGAATGCAAAGGCCGGAGATGTTCATCTTACTTCGGATGAACTGAAATTCATTAATCAAAAAGTAGAAGAATTATGAAATGGATGATTTTAAACTTATTGTTTGTATTCTTCGCAACATATTCGATTGTCGAAGCACAAACAGAACAGCAACCAAAAGAAAAAATCTTATTTGTTTTATCGAGTCATGAAAAACTTGGCAATACCGGCAAAGAGACAGGTTTTTATCTTTCGGAAGCTGCACACCCCTGGAAAGTATTGAAGGAAGATTATCAAATTAATTTTGTAAGCCCGGAAGGAGGTAAAGTGCCGGTTGATGGTTTCGATCTGGAAGATCCGGTAAATAAAGAATTTTGGAAAAATTCGCAGATTAAAAAAGCTTTGAATTATACAATGAATCCCTCGGAAGTGATTCCAACTGAATATGTAGCCATTCATTATGTCGGAGGTCATGGAACCATGTGGGATTTTCCGCAAAACCAAACCCTGGCTGAAATTGCTGAAAAAATCTATCAAAACGGGGGAGTGATAAGTGCCGTTTGTCACGGTCCCGCCGGGCTTTTAAATATTAAGCTTCCGGATGGTTCGTATCTCATTGACGGAAAGAAAGTGGCCGGATTTTCCAACGCTGAAGAAAAAGCCGCCGGACTTACCGAAGTTGTCCCGTTTCTTTTGGAAGATAAATTAAAAGAGAGAGGTGCCAATTATTCGGAAGGAAAAAAATTTACTGAACATGTAGTACAGGATGGACGGCTCATTACAGGTCAAAATCCACAATCTGCCACTAAAATGGCAGAGAAAGTTCTGGAATTGCTGAAAAGCAAAAAATGATAGAATTAAAGAGAAAGATGGGATGTTTTCAGCACTGCCCAAAAACATCCCATCTTTCTCTCATCAAATCTACCTGAAATACTTATCCACAGCCAGCACCAGGAACATAAAGTTGGTAGAGCCACCACCCATCACATACTCTGTTTGTTGCCAGAAGTAAGGCCACTCCTTCAACTCAGGTAAATCGGGGCGAATAAGAGCAGTTCCGGAAACCACTCCACCCGGAATATAAGACCAGTCAGCCCGGTTGACACCATATCCCACCTCAACAGAGTTGCTCCCCACTCCAGATGCAAAAGAGATGGCTTTATCGCCCGGATGATGCCCAAGCATAAAGTTTAATGCATTAATAAACATTTCGGGGGTGGTAACTTCAGGCCATGCTTTATGCAAATAATATTGCTCTACTCCAAAACGCTGAACTGTCCACCCATGGCCCCAGATGTGTGGTTCATAGGGAACACCAAAAGGAGATGCCATAGATTCTTCAAGAGTTTTGGCGTAACTCTTTTCCACTGCTTCAGCCAGTTTCTCTTTAAAATCAATATCCTCAATTACCGGAAGCGCTTTACCAATATACCAGGCGGTTTGTGAAGCATTCTGAATAATTTCATCCTGCATTTCCAGTAATGCTGCTTCAAATTTTTTATCTCCGGTTGTCATCAGCAGTTCACTTGCCAATTGTGCTTTTACGGGATGATTATCAAGTTGTGAGGCAGAAGTATTCCAAAGTGCCAAAGCAATAGATTTGCATTCATCAGCCAATTCCGGATTATGCGTTTCCAAAGCCCGGGCCGTAAGGGCCAGTCCGGCAGCCACACGGCATTCACGAACCGGGTTTTCTTCTGTAAAAACCATCCGGTCATCACGGCTTTCCTTTCCCATTTCGGGTTTCCACTTCCGATTATCTGTCATGGAAGCCCCGTCGCCCAGCAAAACATACTGCTCAAGTGTAGGACAAATAATACCCCGGTACAAGCGGCCCATTGATCTGTAAGCTCCCAAAATACTGGCTAAGCCATGCTCAATTTGCTGAACCACATCATTTTTCCCGTCTGCCTGATGAATTTCCACATGCCGGTTATCCACATCAACAGAAGTGGCATCATAATCCAGATCAAATTCCTCCAGCATCATGGCCAGAAGTTCTACGGTACCTATTTGTGACTCCACACGCAAATCATAATCTCCCGCATCATGCCACCCCCCATTGTTGAGATTGGGAATCTGTTCATAGGGCTCATAATCAGTTAAAGTTGAGGGCCCCTGAACATAACCGTCAAAGTGATTAAGATTTGTGGGAGCCATCAGTGCATCATCCAGATGACAGGAGTCGTGCCATACCCGGTAATGGTCTTCCACACGCATATGACACATCTGAACCGGCAGAAAATAATCAATGACGGGTTGCCACACATGTCGCTCCAAAACATCAGAGGCAATTTTAAACGGACTGCTCCTTTCCCCTTTAAGTTCAACCAGATACATTCCCTCTTCTTCTATTTCAGAAAAATCGGCTGTAAAGTAATTATATCTAAGAAAGCGTCCCCACAATTCAGGCTTTTGTCTGCTGATCTCCACCAATCCGTCAGAAGAAGTTTTCATCAACCGGATTTCCGGAAGTTCTTCAATTTTCTGGTCGGCCTCAATTACTATTTTCTTTTCCTGGTCGGGATGATATCCCACTTGTGAAAGATGAATAACAGGCTCATAGGTGTAATCTTTTATGACACTTGGGGTAACGATCCACTCAATAGCATTTTGGGTTTTTTCTCCCTTCAGAGTTTCCCTTACTATAAACCAGGCATTGTTGTGATTTCCCCGGCCATCGAATAATTCCAGTGAGCCATCACTCTCAAAACGGATGCGCTGCAAATCATTTTCAGGAACAATCGTAAGTTCTTTTCCTTTAGCCAGACGTTCAGTAATGAAATGATCCTGATCCTTCACAACCGGACCGTTGGCCTGAAGCGGAAAAATACCGGTTTCTCCATCCATAATATAACTTTTTCCAAACAAATGACCGGGAAAAAGCTCCAGATTAAATCCTACCTTCCCAATCCATTCTTCTGGCAACGGCTTCTCCAGATCAACGCTAATCTTAAAGGAACTGTTTTCCAAAGCCTTTACATTAACCTTGTACTCTAACACAAGATCGGGATAAGTAATAGGATTAAATCCTTTAAGATGACGACTTGAATCAGGGAACCAGAGCTGGCGGGAAATGATTTCATTTTCTGTATCAATGATCTCCTTACCGGCAGCGGGAATTGGCGACCATTGTCCGGGTGAAGTTTCCAGTCTGATATCGCCGTTGGCAGCGACCCGCTGACCGTGCTGAATGATGGTTACACCGGTTTGATGCCCTTCGGGGTAGATATCTGCAAAAACAGTGACATTGAGCCCGGTCATTTCAAAATACCCTTTTTCATTCAGGGAAAGAAAAGATTGTCCTGTGGAAACAGCTGACATAAAAATGCCGGCCAAAAGAAAAGTAAAAAATCTCATCGCAATATATTTTTTTGATTAGTTGTGTGCTTAAAGATAGTGTATTTTGTTTACCGATAGCGGCTTTATTGATTTCAAACCCTGAATCTGAAGATATTTTCTTTTTGCTAAAGGCATCTTTTTAAAATCTGCATTTCCTCATAAAATTATTTATTGGTTTAATGCTCTTTTTAACGGGCACTTCTCATCCACGGGTTTTCCATCTCTGTATTTTTGAAGGATAGCCATCGATTGTTCTGCCAGCATACGACGCACTCTTCTTCTTTCTCCCTTAATACGTTTTATTGGCAAATTTTCATAGGATGTTGTGCGATGACGCATCCAGGCAATGACGGCCCGGCCAGCCCGCTCTTCAATCGGAATAATTGAGGTACGGGCCACGGTTCTGCTGCCAATGGGTATAGAGTGCTCAGTGACCTCTTCAGCAATGTTTTTTTGGATACTTTTATGTTTTGCGTGAAAGTTCAGAAAAACTTCCACCGCTTTCCTGAATTCTTCTTTATATTCATCTTGCTTTTTACCCCGTCTTTGAGCAGCATATTCCTGTCTTTTTTTGTAGCTTTCTGTTTCCCGGGTGGCTGCCATTTCCTCTTTTGCTTGGTTTATTGTCTCCGCCGGAGCCCAGATTCCCAAAGAAATTGTACGTCGTCCTTTCTTTGTCTGAACACGCAGGAACTGTCCTTTCGATGTTACCTTGCGTGTTACTCCGGCATCACCTGCCGGCAGGAAGTCCCAGTCATGTGGAGGACTGACAGGTTTGCCATATTGATTGAGAAGTTTATTCCCGGGGCCAGGATTAACTACATTATTTTTTTGCATGGTTATTGCAGTTTTATGCAAAATTAAAAATAAAATTGTTGATCCCTGATACGCCGAAACGGGCAAAGAAATTGAAGCCATCATTTGTCGAAGAGCAATTTTCAAATATCAAGGATCAGTGAGCTTAAAAACACCATCCGGAATTTATTAGCTAACCTCTACGAATATTTTTTACCATAGCAGGGAAAGCTTTTTTGAATGAGTAATGATTAGGTTTACATTTTATGAGGATCGGTTAAAATATTGATAAATAAGTTCCTCCGGATAAAAATATAAAAAATAAATAAGGGTTTTTGTGAAAAATGTTGTCTTACTTTAAAGATATTTAAATATCATTACCCTCTGGATTTTAATCGGCCAAGTTCACACAGTAAAAAAAAACAAAAACAATTAATAACTGTATTTGCCATTAAACCAAGACACAAACTGATTATACAAAATCTTAACAGTAATCACTGATCATTATATTTAAAAAGGAAAGATTTATGAAAACAATTATTTTAAATATTATTGCGCTTTTTCTTATTGGCGGTTTTTCCCTTAATTCACAAAACAGAATAGTAGAGGGACAAGTTACCACTCTTGACAACTTACCGGTGGCAAACTTTGAGGTACGTGCCAAAAAAAGCGGAGCAGCAATAACTACTGATTCCCTCGGGAAATTCAGCATTGTTACCAAAGAAAAAGATGTTTTGCTTTTAAAAGGGAAAGTTTTCCGCAATGAACGAGTTCGCATAAATGACAAAATTAAAGATTCCGTTTTTGTTCAGGTGCAATTTATTCCTACCCCCGAAAACCAACAGCGGGCTATTGGGTATGGCTATGTTTCTGAAGATAATCTGGTCAATTCAATATCACATATGAATTCTAAAAAGGATGATTTTTGCAGCTATAGTGATATCTATGAGTTGATTCGGGGTCGTCTGCCTGGAGTTGAAGTTCGTGGAAGTTCATCCAACGCTGAGGTTGTTATTCGCGGAACCAGTTCAATATCTCTTTCAAGTGAGGCTTTATATGTTGTAGATGGTGTCACTGTTCAATCAATAAGTCACATCAGTCCGTGTCACGTGGAAAGTATTGATGTGATAAAAGATGCCGGGTCTTCAATTTATGGAAGCCGTGGAGCCAACGGCGTGGTAATTATTGAGACAAAAAAAGGCGGGTAGTAGTCTGAAATAAAATGATTTAAACAGAAAGGGGAGTCTATTCAGGCTTCCCTTTTCCTGTTGTTTCGACAGGGCCTGCTGAATAAATCAAAAAGGCATAATTTACAAGCCGGCAAATCGAAGATGTATTGGATTACTTCAAGATTTTATTGGCGAAGAAAATTTTACCTTTTTAATTAGCAAATTTATCTGTTTTAAGTGCAAGGTTATTGGTACGTTGCCTCAAAAGGTTTGCATCTGAATGATTTTATATTGCTGTAATAAATAGATCGTTAGACTTTTAGATATAAGATTTAAGCTAAATCATATAACATTGATAATCTGAACTTTAAAGCAAAAGCTCAGGCGCTTGCAAACGCTTGCATTTCAGGCTTTTATAAAAGTTTAACGAAGTATTGTGTAATAAAATAGTATTTAATATTGTTCGCGTTTTTCAACACCCCCTGAATAAAGCTAATACCCATCATCATTTTTTTTGAGTATAAATCTGGAAATCCAACGATTCATTGTTCGGGAAATTTAATTATTTTTGGCCCTCCTTTACCTCCATTCCAAACATCAAAATTAATACCATTTATGGACAGTAAAAATTTATCAATCAGCATCATAATTATACTTCTGGGGATATCATTAGCTGTTAACTCTCAGAACACTACAGAAAAGAAAATTAAAGAACCGGAAGCATGTACTTCCATTACCGTAGGCAAGCAGGCCACTTTTGATGGCTCGGTAATGACCTCTCACACCGACGACAGCCATCGCACCCGCTCATGGATGGATATTGTTCCGGCAGAACGCCACGGACGCCGGGATATGGTGACTATGTACAAACGGGAAGCTGATGATTCGGGCCCCATGCCGGCGTATAAGCACACTCCTGTAGGGGAAATTCCCCAGGTGCGTGAGACTTACGGCTACATCAATACGGCTTATCCTTGTATGAATACTCAACAACTGGCTATTGGCGAATCTACTTTTGGAGGACGAGAATCTCTCAAATCTGACGAAGGCCTTATCGACTGTCAACGTTTAATAAAGCTTATGCTGCAAAGAACCACTACCGCCAGGGATGCCATTAAAACAGGCGGTGAATTACTCAAAAAGTACGGATGGAACGATGCAGGAGAATGCCTTACCATAGCCGATACTAAAGAAGTCTGGCACATGGAAATCGTTGGCCCGGGTAAAGGGAAAAAAGGTGCCATCTGGGTAGCCCAAAGAGTGCCCGATGATGAAGTGAGTGTCAATGCCAATGCAGCAAGGATTCAGGAAATTGACCTGGAAGATTCAGATTATTTCATGGCCTCAGAAAATATCTTTGATATGGCACGCGACAGTATGTGGTGGAATCAGGCCATCGGCCCTTTTCGCTTTGCTGATGCTTATGCTCCTGACAGTCGTGAATCAATGGCTGCCCGTCGGCGTGAATGGCGCGTATTGGACCTGATGAATCCTTCTTTAGGACTGGATCCTGAAGCCCGGGATTATCCATTCTCTGTAAAACCCTCGAAAAAAGTAACTTTGGAAAAAATGATAGAAATTTTCAAAGATTATTATGAAGGAACCCCTTATGATATGGTTGGGCACATCAAAAAAGTGACCGAAGAGGGTGATACTATTCCACATCCACTGGCTAGTCCGTTCATGCCTTATGATGCCTACGACATTCATAATATTCACGGTGGATGGGGCGATCTGGGCGAACGCACCATTGCACGCTGGTATACCATGTATGCTACCATCACACAGAGCCGCGACTGGCTACCCAACGAAATAGGTGGATTGGTATGGCTGGCTCAGGACAACGTAGCCACATCGGTATATATTCCGGTATACTGCAGTGTGACAGACCTGCCCGCTTCTTACAAAGTTCCCGGGCGAAAAGGGTTTAGCCGACAATCGGCCTGGTGGGCTTTCAACCGGATGAGCACTCTGGCATCTCAGCGCTGGAACGATATGCGTCATGATGTGGACAGTGTTATGATTCCGCTTCAGGAGGAAATATTTGAGAATCAGAAACTGATAGAAAGAGAAGCAATGAGTATGCGAACCAAGCAAACCATTGATCATCTGACCCGAAGTACTGAAAAATGGGGAAACCGGGTGGTTAACGAAGCCTGGAAACTGGGAGATTTTCTTTGGACTAAATATGATGAGAAGTTTTAACTGGACGTGCAATATTTTTCACACCTCACGACTATAATGCATGAATAAATCAGATTAAGGGAATCACCCCTGTCATTAAAAGACGGGCGACTTGAAAATCGCCCGTCAATAATTGGGAAATCTGTCATATTAATTTAAACATCTATAGTTTAAAGGCAATATACAATTGTCCATAGGAGTTCTTACTATCTCCCAAAAGAACATCTGCCGCGTCACTATCAGCAATATTCTGAAGTCCCAGATTATATCTAACACCAGCCTGCATACTTCCAAAATTTAGGCCAACTCCTCCAGCCAGACCATAATCGAGGGTATTGAAATTATCCCTGTCGAGTTCGTCATTCCCTTCAATGGTTCCGGAATATTCAATATTACTGTTCAATAGAAATCCAAAATAAGGGCCTACATGAAATTCTAATACCTCAATAGGTTTAAATACTGCCAACACAGGAATATCAATGTAATTCAATTTAAATTCAACAGACTGATCAAAAAATCCCGAGTATTCGCCCTCTGCTCCTTTGGTAGAATAAAGAAATTCCGGCTGAATACCGAAAGTGTTTGCAACCATGAACTGACTGTAAAAACCAACATTAAAACCCATCCTGCTGTTCTCATCATCCAGTTCTTCTTCATCAATATAAAGATTACTCAGTGATAACCCCCCTTTGATTCCGTAATTCACCGTCTGTGCCTTGGTAGTACCAACAATAATAAAAAATCCAATCGCTAAAACTGATAAAATTTTATACTTCATAATGAATAAAATTTATAGATTAAACAATTTCAATATTTTCAGTAAAAATGTGAATAAGGTATTGTAAACATCATGCCAAACTAAATTTAACAATCATTAAAATACTAAAATACAACTTATTACAAACAATTTTAAAGTTTAGGGATTCAAATTCCTGTGTGGCAATTGATCTACAAAGTGTCCATAATTTTCACACTATTCCGGAACTTCCTGCCCCATGAACTTCCTTTCTAATGCTCATAAATCATCTTACGGGTCATACCACCATCGATATAAATGTTTTCTCCATTGATAAAATCATTTCCCGTAGAGCAAAGCCACATTACCGTGGAAGTAATATCAGATGGCTTGCCTACACGCCCGCTGGGATGTTGTTCATGATCCTTATTACGCAGTTTGTCATAATCACCGGTATGAATCCATCCCGGACTAATGCAGTTAACAGTGATTCCGGACCCGGCAAGGGAGTTGGCCAGGGCATGGGTAAGCGAAACGATACCGCCTTTGGAGGCTCCATAAGCCTCTCCTCCTGGTTCGGACATTAAATGACGGGTAGATGCGATTTGGATAATGCGCCCGTACTGGCCATGAGCATGCATTTTAGAAAATTCGCGGGCGCAAATGAAAGCTGATCGAAGATTACTGTTGATGATATAATCCCACTCTTCAATAGTTAGTTCACCAAGTGGTTTAAACCGGCTCAGGCCGGCATTGTTAATAAGAATATCGGCAAATCGCCATTCAACTTCAATCTGCCTGAAAAATTTGAGAATTTCATCGGCATCAGCCAAATCAAGTTGTGTAGTGTGTATCCAGGGATAATGTTTTCGGAGTTCATCAAGACCTTCCTTGTCTTTATCTACCACCCAGACTTTTGCACCTGCCTCTTCGAGCCCGATGGCAATGGCTTTTCCGATTCCATTGGCTCCGCCTGTCACGATAGCACGTTTCTCTTTTAATTTATGTTCCATAAAGTTCTTAGTTAACTACAAACATTAAGATAAGAACTTTATTCATAAAATTCCAGTAAACAAATCAGAAGTTGATCATCCAGTCTTCAATGGGAAGAGATTCCTCTTCATAATCAGTCTCAAAGTACTCCAAATCAACAGACTCTGCTGAAAGCATCCAAGGTTCAAGTTCTAAAGCTTCTTCAGTATAATCTTCATAATAATACTCGTCCAAAACAAAATTTTCTTCGGTTGTCTCTTGTGTGGCAAATACTTCCGGCTCAAGCATCCAGTCTTCAATTTCTATCAACTCATCAGTTTCAAAAAAAGACTCCGCATGCATCATCAAGGAATTAATTGTCATCATTTGTTCTTTCACTTTGTTTAAAGCTGCAAACAAAGAAGAGCTGTTATGTTCTTTCAAACCTTTCAAAGGCTTTTCTTCGATATTGACTGCATTTACACTTAATGAAGCTGCCAAAACCATTGCTGAAAAAATTAATGAAGTTTTCATTTCCAATCCTCCTGTTTAGTTAAGTAATTGTGTTGCTGACAAGAGTTATTCAAGGGATGTACCAAAACTTATATATACCTGACAAACTGATATTTAAGCATCTAAAACTTATTTGTAATATATCTAAATTGTACGATTGTATAACAGATAGGTGTTCGTTATCGTACGGCATAAATCTGGAACATCATCCAATCCAAAAAGACTTTAATCTTAATCACCCTGTGATTTCGGTAATTCTGAAGACTGGAAATAAAATTATCAATACATTTACTGCATAAAAAACCCGTGCATGGTCAAACATGCACGGGTTTATAATAAGATTTAGCTTATATATCTTAATTTTCCATTTTGGCTTTCAGATTTTCTGAAATAATAGCAAGAAAATCCTCGGTTTTAAGGTAATGCTCTTCTTTCATATCTTTACCATGAATAGTAAGTGCCAGGTCTTTGGTCATTTTTCCGCTTTCCACGGTATCAATACAGACCTGCTCAAGTGTCAGGGCAAATTTAATCAATTCCGGATTATCATCCAGTTTGCCACGGAATTCCAATCCCCGTGTCCAGGCAAAAATAGAAGCTATTGGATTGGTTGAAGTAGCTTTTCCGGCCTGATGCTGGCGAAAGTGGCGTGTTACGGTACCGTGTGCTGCTTCAGCCTCCATGGTTTTTCCGTCCGGAGTTACCAGAGTGGAAGTCATCAGTCCCAGTGAACCAAATCCCTGTGCAAGGGTATCCGACTGCACATCACCATCATAGTTTTTACAAGCCCACACAAAGCGGCCGTTCCATTTAAGGGCAGCTGCCACCATATCATCAATCAGACGATGCTCATAGGTAATTCCCAGCTCTTCAAACTTTTCTTTGTAATCGCTTTCAAAAATCTCCTGAAAAATATCCTTGAAACGACCATCATATTTCTTTAGTATGGTATTTTTTGTGGAAAGATACAAGGGCCATTTTTTCATGATGGCCTGATTGAAACAGCTGTGGGCAAACCCCCGGATACTCTCGTCGGTATTGTACATAGCCATGGCAACCCCGTCCCCCTCAAAATCGTAAACGTTAAACTCCTGAGATTCAGAGCCATCCTCAGGTGTAAAAGTAATGGTTAGTTTTCCTTTTCCTTTGGTCACGAAATCGGTCGCCCGATACTGGTCACCAAAGGCATGACGTCCAATACAAATAGGGTGTTCCCAACCGGGAACCAGGCGGGGAACATTTTTGATAAGGATAGGTTCGCGAAATACGGTTCCTCCAATAATGTTACGAATGGTACCGTTGGGGGATTTCCACATTTGCTTCAGGCCAAACTCCTCTACCCTGTTTTCATCAGGTGTAATGGTGGCACATTTAATTCCCACGTGATACTTCTGAATAGCCTTTGCTGCATCTACGGTAATCTGATCGTCTGTAGCATCGCGGCTTTCCATACCCAGATCGTAGTATTTTATGTCCAAATCAAGATAAGGCAGAATCAGTTGTTCCTTAATCATTTTCCAGATGACCCTTGTCATCTCATCGCCATCCAGTTCGACCACCGGATTCTGAACTTTAATTTTCGTCATAGGTCAATTATTTGTATATCAATTAGGTCAAATAAACAGTTTAAAATCCTACAAGGTTCACAGTCCGGGAATTTTACTCAATATCCAGATTGAGCATATTCCGCAATTTATCAAGAGCGGGGTTTTTCTCTGCCAGTACTTTATATTTATCTGCTGAGGTATAAGCTCTTGGGGGGCCGTTTTCTTCCCTTATGTATTCAATTTCCAGTTGCAGTCTGGCATTTCTAAGTTCTTTTTTCAGAAAACCGAATAAATTTCCCTTTTCTTTCAGCAGTTCAACCTCCTGAGTTTCATTTTTCAGAGGAAAAACCACCATACTTTGCCCTTTCAATCGGGGCGAATAAGCAGTTAGCATACTAAACATCCGTGGGTTTGACTCCTCTACAGATCTTGCATACAAGTTCCAGACCTGTTGAAGCCGCTCAGGAGAAAACCTTTCTTCCCAATTTGGATTAATTCCGTCATTACCTGTACTTATTTCCTTTCCGGATTCCTCCAACTTATGACTTGCAGGATTACTGCCGGGACTGGTAAACGACTTTATAGAAACACTTCTGAGTGTTTTAGGTGCAACCGGTTTGGTAGTTTGATTTAATCTGTTTCCTGTTCCCTGTACGTTAGCATTTCCGGTCACTGTTTTGGTCTCTGACCGGCTCTGTTTATTTACAGATTCAGACTCAGTTGCTTCTTTCTCTACTTTTTTTTTTCGGTAATCAACCGCGACAATTTGATAAGAGCAAATTCCGTGTGCAATCTTTTGTTCCGTGCATTACGAAACTGAATATCACAATTGGTTGCAATATCAAGGGCATACACCAGAAAATCTATGGGACAAGCTTTGGCCTGGGCCAGGTATTTTTCCCGAATGGAAGCTCCAACCTCCAGCAATCCCACGGTCGCCGGATCTTTACACATCATGAGATCACGCAGATGACTGCAAAGTCCCGCTATAAAATGTCCGGCATCAAACCCATGATCCAGAATTTCGTCCAACAACAACAGCGTTTGGCTGGTATCTTCTTTCAGGAAAGCATCCACCAACCGGAAATAGTAATCATAATCCAGGACATTCAGGTTATCAATAACCTGTTGATAGGAAATGTTCTTTCCCGAGAAGGCTACAATCTGATCAAAGATGGACAATGCATCACGCATAGCACCGTCAGCTTTCTGGGCAATGATATTCAAGCCTTCCACCTCAGAACTAATCCCCTCTTTATCTGCCACATACTTCAGATGCTCCACTGCATCTTCCACTGTGATGCGATTAAAGTCAAACACCTGGCAGCGGGAAAGAATTGTGGGTAGTATCTTGTGTTTTTCGGTGGTTGCTAAAATGAAAATAGCATGCTTGGGAGGCTCTTCCAAAGTCTTCAAAAAGGCGTTAAAAGCAGCCTGAGACAACATGTGTACCTCATCAATGATGTAAACACTGAAACGTCCCATCTGAGGCGGAATGCGAACTTTATCGATCAGTGAACGGATATCTTCTACCGAGTTATTACTGGCAGCATCCAGTTCGTGAATATTGTAGGAACGGCTTTCATTAAACGAACGGCAGGAATCGCACTCATTACATGCTTCGAAATCATCTGAAATATTTTTACAGTTGATGGTTTTGGCAAAAATACGCGCACAGGTGGTTTTACCTACACCGCGCGGACCACAAAACAAGTAAGCGTGCGCCAGTTGCTGATTTTTGATGGCATTTTTCAGGGTCGTGGTAATATTTTTCTGACCTACAACCGACTCAAATGTATCTGGCCTGTATTTTCGTGCCGAAACAATGTATTCCATAATTTTTTTCTATGAGCGCAACAAATATAATCAAAACGACCCGGTCGACCAACAATTATGATCAATCACGATGACGCAACACTTCATAAATTAGTATTCCCGCGGCCACGGACACATTCAGTGACCCTATTTCACCATGAACAGGAATAGAAACATGCGAATCAGCCAATTTCAACAACTGTCCGGATACCCCCTTATCTTCGGCTCCCATTATCAATGCCACCGAACCCCTGTATTCAGCCTTTCGATAGTCGATATCGCCTTTTTCCGATGCTGCTGCAATAGTAAAATTGCGGTCTTTCAGATGCCTGAGTACATAATAGAGATTTTTCTCTCTGCAAACAGGAACACGGAACAGCGCTCCGGATGATGTCTTAATGGCATCAGAAGTGACCGATACACTTCCTTTTTCGGGCAAAACTATGGCATCCACCCCGGCACATTCTGCAGTACGTGCAATTGCCCCAAAATTACGCACGTCGGTAATACCGTCCAGAATCAACACAAAAGGTTCTTTTCCCTGTGCAATTAAATCCTCCACCACGTTTTCTATGTTGTGGTATTCCACCGGTGGCAAATAAGCAACTACTCCCTGGTGGTTATTCTTTGTAGCCCAGTCAATCCGTTCGGGCTTTACTTTTTTAAAAGTCACGTCTTTCTCGCGAATTAGCTCCTGCAACTCCTTAGCCAGGTTTCCTGTCAGGTTTTCACTTATGAGCACTCTTTCAATATCGCGTCCGCCCTGAATGGCTTCCATTACTGTACGAATTCCGTATATTATTTCTTTTGCCATAGTTTATAATTTTTTTAGAGACGCACGATCGTGTGTCTTTACTTTAGAGACGCACGATCGTGCGTCTTTACAATTACATATATTGTTTTGATCATTGATCATTGATAATTGGTCATTGTTCATTCATCGCTGCCCGTTTGCCTTCCAGCTCCTCCAGTTCCAAATGTGCTGCTTCCCATTGCTCCATCATTGCTTCCAGGTTTTTCTGAACTTTCTGGTACATTTCAAAAAAGGCAGGATCAGCAGCCTTTTCAGGGTCTTTCATAATGGCTGACAATCCTTCCATTTCTTTTTCGAATCTGGAAATATCTTCTTCTGCTTTAGAAACAGCATTTTCAGCCTTTTTAATACTTTTATTTAACTCTTTTCGCTCGGCAAAGGCCATCTTTCCCTTTTGCCCTGAACCATCCCCATTTACCCCCGAATCTTTCCTGTTGGCTTTAGGAACCACTTTCTCCAACTCCTGAAGATTGTCCATTTTTTTCTTTCTGAGGAATTCGTAAATTCCTCCGATGTGCTCTTTGGTCTTTCTATTGGTAAATTCAAAGATACGATCTACTAGTCCGTCAAGAAATTCCCTGTCGTGCGAAACCACCAGCACGGTACCCTCAAAATCATTCAGCGCCTGCTTCAGGATATCTTTTGACCGCATATCCAGATGGTTGGTAGGCTCATCAAGCACCAGAAAATTTACAGGTTCAAGCAAAAGCATTACCATTGCCAGACGGGTACGCTCTCCTCCCGACAAAACAGACACTTTTTTGTCCACATCTTCACCGCTGAATAAAAAAGCTCCCAGCAAATCCCGGACTTTGGTCCTTACATCCCCTGTAGCCACCTTGTCAACAGTTTCAAAAACAGTCAGTTTTTCATCCAGACGCTCCGCCTGATTCTGGGCAAAATATCCAATTTTTACCTGATGCCCGATTTTCAGTTCACCATCGTAATTAAGTTCCTGCATAATCATACGGGCAAGAGTGGTCTTTCCTTCTCCGTTCTTACCTACAAAAGCCACCTTTTCTCCTCTTTCAATATCAAAATCAATATCATCAAGAACCAGCAGATCACCATACGACTTTGATACATGTCTCCCGCTGGCAACAATTTTTCCGGAATGGGGGGCCGGTGGAAATTTGATATTCAGTCTGCTGTTATCGAATTCGTCCACTTCGATACGATCCATCTTCTCCAGCTGCTTTATGCGCGATTGTACCTGCACAGCCTTGGTCGCTTTATAGCGAAACCTGTCAATGAACTGCTCAGTATCTTCAATCTTCTTTTGCTGATTCCGGTAGGCCGCCATCTGTTGTTCGCGACGTTCCTGACGAAGCATTACAAACTGAGAATAAGAAGCCTTGTAATCATAAATTTTCCCCAGAGAAATCTCAATCGTGCGATTGGTTACATTGTCCAGGAATGCCTTATCATGCGAAATCAGCACCACTGCACCACTGTAATTCTTAAGGAATTCCTCGAGCCAGGTAATTGATTCAATATCCAAATGGTTGGTGGGCTCATCCAGGAGAAACAAATCAGGTTTTCGGAGCAGGATTTTAGCCAGCTCAATACGCATTCGCCAACCGCCGCTAAATTCGGACGTGGGTCTTTTTAAATCGGAAGGTTTGAATCCCAATCCTTTCAAAGTAACTTCAATACGGGATTTATAATCATGACCGCCAAACATATTAAAACGCTCATTGGCTTCGGTCAATTTGTCAATTAATCCCAGATATTCGTCCGAATGATAATCTTCTCTGTGGTTTATTGCGTGGGTAAGTTCTTCAATTTCTTTTTCCAGTCTTTTAATTTCCGAAAAAGCCTGTTCTGTTTCTTCAAATACCGAGAAACGATCGTTATGTTTCATTACCTGGGGCAGGTAGCCCATCGAGAAATCTCGAGGAATGGTCACCTCGCCAGAGGTAGGTTCCTGCAAACCGCAAATTACTTTCAAAAGGGTGGTTTTTCCGGCACCATTCTTTCCTACCAGACCAATGCGATCACGCGGATTAATCAGAAATGAAACATCCTCAAAGAGCAAAAAAGTACCGAAATCAAGTGTAAGTTGGTTTACAGAAACCATATTTTTATTATGCTGTTTTTTAAATTAATACATTATCCGGAAGTCTTGCAGATTAAAACTGAAAAAAGGTTATGATAAAATTGCCGAAAGATCTTACCATTATTATTCTGCACACTGCCGGACATCTAAAATATCTCAAAAGAACTATTATCTTCAATTGGCAAAACCGGCTGGAATGATATCACAGGTACACGGTCAACCTTAAATTCCGGTAGGAACTTCAGCAGAAAAATCCCATCATTATAGAATCCGCCCCAATTTGAAATACGTTTAAACGAAAAATTAAACTGAACCGGCTGTGACTCCATCAATGGATCCGAACAATATTCAAAATAGGATCCCCGCTGGGTCAATGCTGAAATAAAATAGTAAGCCACATCATATCCCCAGGCACCGTATCTTGAATAGCCGGAAGATGACGAGGAGCTTTGAAAATAAGAAGAAACAGCATGTGGTTCGGTGTGATACCAGTCACGATATTTCTCAATAAATTCCTGTGTCTTTCTGCTATCATAATCAAAAGCAAAGAAAGTAAACAGCTGTGTATTGAGGGTAAACATGTCTTCAGGTTCAATAGACTGGGCCCTGAGCCAGTCTGTCATTCCAAAAAGAGAAATTTTCACTTTTCCCTTCTCGGCAATGCCAGCCAGAGTGGGTACGATTTTCGAAATCGTCGCTTCACTGTTGGTGGGAACTACCACATAGTTCTTTTTCGATGGATCCAGCAACGCTTCCAGATTGGTCATATCCTCTTTTCCCATCATCCGGTACTCCCGGTAATTGATTTCTTTGTTGAGCGCAAATTCATTAAAAAATACTTTTTGTCTGAGTTTGTCCAGAAATGCTGAAGCATAATCATCATCTCCCTCGGGAATTACGGCCAGCAAATTATAGGTTTCAGATTGCTGTACAATTTCAGTAGTCATTTTATCAAACAAAAGAGTATCGGGAGTATTTACCTGAAAAGCGTATGGATTTCTGTCAAGAACAGGGTTCACATTCGACAAAGGATAAACCAGTTTTATTTGATGTTTGATGGAAAATCGGGACACAACATCCAAATCATCCGAACGTGCCGGACCGATAATCATGTCGACCTCTTTCAGTTCAGGATTGGAATTTAATACGAATGCCACATCCCCGTTTCTCTGTGATATATCATAAACAGAAAGATCTACATTTATATTTCGCTCTTTCAGCTCGTGGAGTGCCACCAACACACCTTCATAGAATTCTGCAAAAATTCTGGAACGAGGTGCAATAACCGGATTTTTGCGGGCTGTACGAATGGTATCACCATTTTCAATCTTCTCAATGATGTTGGCTTCCTCTGTTTCATCCAGTGCAAAAGGCAACAGCAATGCAACCCGGGCAGGACGGTCATGACCGATACCTTCGGTATTTTCACAGAGATGATCTTTCGGAATAAAAGCTTCAACTTTCAAAGAATCGTGAAGTTCTTTCTCCTTATCCTTTTTTTCCTCAATACCCGAGAGGTTCTGGACAAACCATTGATCCAAAGGTATTTTAAGCTCTACTCCCTTTTTTAAGTTGGAAAAATCCACATCCGGATTAACTCTGCGAATAGTTTCCATATCTACATTGTACTTGCGGGATATGGAAAACAAAGTCTCTTTGCGCCTTACTTTATGACGATCAAACAAATCCTTATCACTTTGCGGTTGATCTGAGTCGGAGATTTCACCACTCAAATGACGAGGTATCCGCAACATATATCCCTTCTCTAAATCATCGGTATCCACATCGGGGTTGGCATCCTGCAAATCTTCTATATCAACCTGATAGCGACGACTAATTGAATACAGTGTCTGTCCCGGTTTAATTTCATGGTAAATAAAATCCTTCCCCTGAATTATACCCTGGTCAGTTGTTTTTGTCAACTCACTTTGCTGTTTACCGGGAGCGGGATGCCGGGGAATACGTACTACTGTGCCTGGCAACAAACTACCACTCCTCAGAGCCGGATTGTGTTCAACAATTCCATCAACGGAAATATCAAATTTTCGGGCAATAGAATAAAGCGTATTTCCCGGTTGAACTTCATGATATGAAAATTCTCCGTTGTCCCTTGTTTTTTCAGGCTTAACTTCTTCTTTTTTCTGAGGGATTTTAATAATACTGCCGACAATCAACTGATCTTCAGCTCCTGAATTATATTCAAAAATATCTTCAATATCCACATCATACTTACGGGAAATAAACCAGGCTGTCTGGCCTTTTTCAACTGTATGCAATATGAAGTCTTCAGATTCCTCAATCTTTTCCAGACTTTCATTTCTGCCTTCAATCACAGGAATTCTGATCACCTGATCTCGTTTAAGGCCTTCTCCCAAATCAGGATTAGCTTCAATTATTTCCTGTTGAGTAACATTATATTTGCGGGCAAGAGTATAAAACCCTTCACCCGGCTGAACCACGTGCAGGTAATATTCTTTCCCGTCAATTACAATTCTACGCTCATCCGGGCTTTGATTATTCTGAGCCTGCATCGATGCAAACATTGACACAAACAACCAAATAAGAACTAATAAAACCCTGTTTTTCCGGAATCGATTATCTAACATGATACTATCTTCAAAATCTATTTTCTGGCACACAAAATTCGCAAAATTTCATCAAACAAAGTACCAAAGATATGGTTTTTAACTTTTATCCAAGCAAAAAACTAAAGCCTCCGCCAAATGAGTTATCTGACGGAGGCTTTCTGCTTTTACAAACTGAAGCTTTTTTTTATCAATTTCTGATCAGGCCTTCAATCTCTTTTAGCTGATGCTTAAATTCCGTATTGGTTTCCTGAAGATTCTTAACTGCTTTGCAAGCGTGTAATACTGTCGCATGATCTCTTTGCCCTATTTGTGATCCGATAGCAGCAAGAGAAGAGTTGGTGAAATTTTTAGAAAAATACATAGCAACTTGTCTGGCCTGTACAATTTCACGTTTTCTGGTTTTGGATTGCAAAGCATCTGTATTTAATCCGTAAAAATCACATACTTTCTTTTGAATCTGAGCAACCGTTATTTCCCGCTGCGGCTTGCTTACCAAACGATTGACCACATTTCGGGCTATATCAAAGGTAATTTCTGCCTTATTAAGGGTTGACATGGCCAACAGCGAAATCAAAGCCCCTTCCAACTCACGAACATTATCCGTTATATGCGAAGCTATATAATGGATTATTTCCTCGGTAACTGAGATACCGTCTTTATATATTTTATTTTTCAGTATTTCCACTCTGGTATTAAAATCGGGTGACTGCAAATCGGCAGGAAGTCCCCATTTAAAGCGTGTCAGGAGGCGCTCTTTCATTCCTTTCAGATCCACCGGTGCTTTATCTGATGTAAGAATCAGTTGCTTTCCTGACTGATGCAAATGATTAAAAATATGAAAAAAGGTATTCTGAGTTCCTTCTTTACCTGCCAGCTCCTGTATATCGTCAATAATTAACACATCTATCATCTGATAGAAATGCATAAAATCATTAGCCGAATTACGGGCAACTGAATCCGTGTATTGCGTGGTGAATTTGTTGGCACTTACAAAAAGCACTGTTTTTTCCGGATACAACCTTTTTACTTCAATTCCGATGGCTTGTCCCAGATGTGTTTTCCCCAACCCGCTGTTGCCATACAAAAACAAAGGATTAAACGCTGTTTTTCCTGGATTTTTAGCTACCGCTTCACTGGCCGAACGTGCCAGACGGTTACAGTCTCCCTCCACAAAATTTTCAAATGTATATTCAGGATTTAGCTGCGGATCAATATCGAGTTTTTTTACTCCGGGTATTATAAAAGGATTACGTATTTGAGGCTGCTCCTGACGATTATATTTTTTGTCAACCGCCCGATTTCTCAAGTCATGACGGTTGGCTGTGGGATAGTTAACTGTATAGGTGTTAAAAACCGAAGGCGTTTGTTTGCGATCCATCACCACACTGTACTCCAGTTTGGCTCCGGATCCTATAATGTCTCGAAGAGCTTTTCCCACCAGTTTGATGTACTGTTCTTCAATAAATTCATAAAAATAATAGGTTGGCACCTGTATGGTAAGCACTTTATTCTCCACTTTTAGTGGAACGATCGGTTCGAACCAGGTCTGAAAATCGTTTCCTGGTATAGAGGCCTGAATGTAACTCAGACACTCAGCCCATATTTGTTTATGATCCAGTTTGGTTTGTATGCCTTCCATTTCTACAATATGTTAACAATTAATTCATCGGTAAGGACAAAATTTGCTAAAAAAAACTGGAAAAAAAAATGGCTAAAGGGTTGAAATTTCAGGAATCACCTTATACACTTAATAGTCAAACTATTGAAACTAACACCATTCAACCATTTGATTATCAGCGATAAAGTCAAAAAAATTAACTTTCAGTTAACACATACAAAACATTGAAAGAAAGGAGGTTGAACAGTAATTAAAAAAAAAAGGAAACATTCGTCAAATAATTTTTTTGATAAATTTACTTAACAATATATTCACTCACTTACCCCTGTTTGTTTAAGTGCTTTTATTAGTCGAACAGGTTTTCCATCCTGCAAAGCTATCACATCAGCCTCCGGATACTCAGAAAGAATTTCATCACGCAAACGTTTAATTTCGGGATAAGAGGAAGAACTTCCAATAGTGTAAGTGTATTGGCGACCATCTGAATCCTCAAAAATCCGGTAATTATCTTTTACCATTTGATTTTTTAATTCAAGAGGTTCTTTGGATTCGGCTATCTTTACCTTATAAACGATTCCTTGTTGTTCTGCTCGTTCGTCTGAAATTTTTACGGTAACATCCCGGCCAAAATCAACAGCCGAAAAACTCACATATCTTCCGGGATTATGACGAATATCGGCCAGCAAACGGTCAAGATTGGCCGATGCATCCATAAGGTTGTAATAGAGTCCTTCGTCCGAAAGAAGCAACCCCAGGCTTCCTTCACCCGTTTGAGCCTGCTCAAGCAGGGCATTAACCATCAACAGCCCGGAATCAAGTCGTAACGCAAGACTATCCAGATGCATACGGTTTAGCTTACCACTAAAGTCAGCTACATTTTCAAAAGTAGCTGCCATGTTTTCCTGCTGTCTGGCTAATTCTCCCGTCACTGTATCAATATTGGCAAAGGTTCTGTTCAAAACACCACCGTTTCCGAGAGATGAATTAACGGCACCGGTGGTTTGTTCAAGGTTACGCATCATTGCCCGGAAACTTTTCATTCCTTCTTCCAGACTCTGGTTGTTATCATCGGAGAAAACCCCTGAAAGACTATAGAGAGTGGAATCCAGGCTAACAACAAGTTTTTCCACTTTGTTTTTAATTGGCTCAAGGTCTTCCGAAAGACTGCTTTCAATACTCGTATTTAAGGTATCGCCCGGTTGCAGAGGGACTCCGTTGTCTCCATCCAGGAATCTGACCGCCTTTGCTCCCATCAGATCAAAACTGTAAACCTGGGCAATAGTATTATCAGTTAAAGGCATCTCCTTATTTATTGAAAAAGTCACTACAAACCTGTTCTCTTGTCCCGGATAAAAATTAATTTCCCTGACAGAACCAACCTTATAGCCATGATAATGAATGGGACTGGCCTCTGTTAATCCATTCATTTTGGAATAAACTCCATAATAAACAGTTCCGGAATCGAAAATATTTCGCCCTTTTAGAAACCCCATACCCCAGATTAATATAACCAATGCAGTTATAGCCATTACTGCAATTTTATATTCTTTTTTCAGCTTTATCATTTTTCTTATTTTTTTGATTTGGGTTTTGGTCAATAATGCTCACGGAATAAAGCGTTCCCCGTTTTTAAATCCGACAACAAAACAATCGGGAACCACTTTTTTTACTTCGGGAAGTTTTTCAAGAATGGCCTCATGATTTGTAGCCATTCCTGTGGTATATTTATAATATTCTCCCTCTTTATACTCCCATACAGAATCAAATTTCTCATAAGGCCCTTCACCCTTACGGAAGGGTTTTGTAGAACTGGCCACCTGAATACGATATTGAGTGGTGGTTTCTGACTGAGCCAGAGAATCCTTTTTAACAGGTTCACTGAAAACGGAGGAAGAATTACGGGCAACAAGACTGGAATTAACAGTATCAAAATGCTGTTTATAATCCCTTATTGCTCTATAAATGGCAGATGCAAGATAAACCCTTCCATTTTCAGAATTCATAAACCGCTCTTCATTCCTATTACTCAAAAATCCTACTTCAACTAATACTCCGGGCATGGATGTTTCCCTAAGCACAAGAAATCCTGCCTGTTTAACCCCTCTGTCGTGTCGTCCAACACGGTCGGCAAATTGTCTCTGAACAGCTGAGGCAAAACCTATACTTTGGTCTAAATAAACGTTTTGCATGAGTTCAAAGATAATATAGGACTCTGTGGAATTAGGGTCAAACCCCTCATATTTAGTTTCGTAATCCTTCTCCAAAACAATAACCGAGTTTTCCTTTTTGGCTACCTCGAGGTTTTCTTGCGAGCGATGCAACCCTAACACAAAAGTCTCAGCCCCATAAATATGTGAACTGGAAATTGAATTGGCATGTATTGACACAAACAAATCAGCTTCGTTCTCATTGGCAATGGCAGCGCGCTCATTCAGTGGAACAAATACATCTTTGTCGCGCGTCATAATCACATTCAGCTCGGGTAGATATTTTTTCAGATAGTCACGTACCCGTAATGCGATATCCAAAACAATATCCTTCTCCTTACTTCCCAAACCTATAGCCCCGGAATCCTTGCCTCCGTGACCGGGATCAATAATAACTGTTTTCAGTCGGACGGGCTCCTCGTTTTGTCCTTCTGCCACTGAACAAGTAATAAAATACAAACCTGCTGTTAAAAACAACAAACAAGTATTCCTCTGTATATATTTAAATAAAACAATAAACTGCATAATCGGTAAATATTGTTACTGATGCAAATTTGCATCTTTTATATACAAATTCCATCTCAAAAATAAAAAATATTAATCTGACTGATGGTTCCTGAATAATAAACCTTGATTGATCGTTAGATTTTTAACCTGAATTCATCATAAATGTTCTATTCCAAATCCGACTATCTGCAAAAAACATCTGTTAATAATAAAATGGCTTTGAGAATAATTCATGAATAAAGCCGGTTAAATATTAGAGGCAGAGATTAGGGAACAGATTGTTTTTTTGGGAAAAACTACATTTTAGTAATAATTGCTCTGAGATAAGGTTTGTGGCGAAACAAAAAAGTGTTTTTTCAACCAATCAGATCTAATGGCTTCAATTTTGCTGTAAAAAGCTCCTCAAAGACCGTTTTTTAGCTTATTTTTGTGCTGATTTTCCTAATGTCAATACTTGTTTTTCGACTGTTTAGAAGTATATCTATCTTGATACCACAGCAATACAAATATCATCCTTGTGTCAATACTGCCAGCATTTCTCTGGCGTTGTTTCTGATTTTTTCCACTTTCGTGCATGGTCAGGTTCAGGAAACCATTGAACAGGATTCACTATCAGCCGTCAGCCCGGATACTTTGTCACAGGTTCCTGACACCAGTCAGACACAGGAATCCCGGCCACCTGTAATTGATGCTGAAGTTGATTATTCGGCCACTGATTCGGTCAAATTCACAGACAAAAAAGTGTATCTCTATGGAGATGCCAGTGTCAGCTATCAGGATGTGAGGCTTACTGCTTATCAAATAGAACTGGATCTGGACAGCAGTCTTGCCTATGCCACCGGACGTATTGATTCCACCGGCGCAGAAACAGGCCTTCCTGTTTTTAATGATGCCAGTGGGGAATATACTATGCGATCGATCCGCTACAACTTTGAAACCGAAAAAGCCATTATTGAACATGTTGTAACAGAACAGGGCGATGGATATGTTGTGAGTAACAAGGCAAAAAAATTAAAAGACAATGTTTATTGCCTGAGAAACGGTAAATATACCACCTGCTCCAACCATGATCATCCGCACTTTTATCTGAATATGACCAAGGCCAAAATAATTCCGGGAAAGAAAATTATCACCGGCCCGACTTACCTTGTTTTAGAGGATGTAACCATGCCCTTTGTAGTTCCTTTTGGTTTTGTACCCAGTACATCGACCTACAGCTCGGGCTTTATTCTTCCTTCTTACGGGGAAGAAAGCAACCGTGGATTCTTTCTCCGTGACGGAGGCTATTACTGGGCTGCAAATGATTATTTCGATTTGTCACTCACCGGTGATATCTATACCAACGGATCATGGGGGTCCCGGATATCTTCCAGATACAAAGTCAGATACCGGTTCTCCGGTAGTCTGAACTTTCAGTACATTACCAATATTACCAGTGAAAAAGAACTGCCAGACTATAGTAAAAGTACTGATATGTCCATTAACTGGTCGCACACCCAGGACTCCAAAGCTAATCCTTACCGGCGTTTCTCGGCAAGCGTAAATTTCTCCACCAGCTCGTTCGATCGCAACAACGTGGGAAGTATCATCAACCCCCGCCAGCTGGCCACCAACACCAAACGTTCCAGTATTTCCTACTCCAGACAGTTTCCCGGAACCCCGTTTAATTTTTCTGCCAATGCCCAGCATTCTCAGAACAGCCGCGACACCACCATTGATCTGACACTTCCCAACCTGACGCTAACAATGAACCGGATCTATCCTTTTAAAAGCAAAAACAAAATTGGATCAAAAGAAAGATGGTACGAAAAAATTAGCATGAGCTATACCGGAAATGCCAGTAACAGTATCAGGTCCCGGGAGAGTGAACTCCTGGATGCAAGTCTTACTGAAGACTGGAAAAACGGCATGCAACACACCATACCTGTCAGCATGAATTTTAAATTTCTCAGGCACTTTACACTTTCCCCCAACTTCAATTACAAAGAAAGATGGTATTTTAAATCTATTGAGAAATCTTATGACGAAGAACAGCAACAGGTAGTTGTATCAGATACTACACAAGGATTTAACAGGGTTTATGATTACAATTTCAGCCTGGGAACACAAACAAAACTTTACACTCAATTCACTCCCAGTCGCTGGCTTTTTGGAGATGGCATACAGGCCCTCCGGCACATGATGACCCCATCGGTAAGTTTCAGCTACAGCCCGGATTTCGGGGATCCTAAATATGGGTATTACGACTGGTTTGAATACTACGATGCACGAAGGGACGAAATTGTAAGAGAGGATTATTCTCTCTATGAAGGGGCGATGTATGGTGTTCCCGGCAGAGGAGAATCCGGTTCTATGAGTTTCGGACTCAACAACAACCTTGAAATGAAGGTGAAAAGCCGGAATGACAGCATCAAAAAAATTCCCATTCTGGAGTCATTGAACCTAAGTACTTCCTACAATTTCCTGGCCGACTCGATGAACTGGTCGAGAATCAATATGAGCGGAAGAACCAAAGTGCTTGGAACAGCTGTGAATTTTAACGCCCTTTTTGACCCTTATACCATTAAACTTGATGAGCTGGGAAATCCACGAAGAGTAAACACTCTGCTGTGGAATGACAAAAAAAGAATTGCCCGCCTGGAAAATGCCAGCCTTAGCTTTGGTCTTAATTTTAGTTCTACAGATTTTCAGAAAAATGAGGATGGCGATCAACAAGATTCTGAATTTCCGGAGGGAGAAAATCCTGATGACAATTTACCCGATCAGGAAACAATGGCGGATGCAAACACCCGTGATCGTGATACAGATCAGGAAATTCCCGAATATACCCCGTTTACTATGCCCTGGAACCTTTCGCTGAATTACAACATGAGAATAGTTCAGGATAAATTCAATGAGGAACGGATGGCTTACGACAAAAAATTCACTGCCGACATCAGCCTTAATGGTAATATTCAGCTTACCCAAAAATGGTCAGTCAATTTCACCACCGGATACAACCTGGACCGTAAAGAAATATCACATACCAACGTGCGTATCAATCGGGACCTGCATTGCTGGAGCATGAGTTTTAACCTTGTGCCTGTTGGTTCCTATAAATCATATTTTTTCACTATTGCTGTCAACAGCAGCATGCTTCGCGACCTTAAATATGAGAAACGAAGTCATCCCAGGGATAATCCGGGGTTTGGTAGCTTTTAAAAGAAGCATGGAGCATGGAGCATGGAGCTGTTAGCCCCTGGCTCTTAGGGAAATATCAATGAGCAATTA
>CAYOFH010000022.1:2199-3514 GCA_964403175.1 uncultured Marinilabiliaceae bacterium | reverse complement strand
ATGAAAAAGACCATCTCCACTCCCAACGCACCACAAGCTATAGGGCCTTACAGCCAGGCGATCATTGTCGGGAATATGATTTTTATTTCGGGACAGGTACCTCTGAATCCGAAAACCGGTAAACTTGTTGATGGAGACATCTCCGAGCAGACTGAGCAGGTAATGAAAAATCTGGAAGCCATCCTCTCCGAAGCCGGTTGTACTTTCGAAAATGTGGTAAAGACTACCTGCCTGCTGAGTGACATTGCAAACTTTAAGGCCATGAATGAGGTTTATGGCAAATATTTCACTGAAACCCCTCCTGCACGTGCAGCTTTTGCGGTAAAAGACCTTCCGCTGGGTGCAATGGTGGAAATTGAAGCAGTGGCGGTAATATAAAAATTTCCGGGCAGATAACAGTATCCAACTGGCTACACCCATCATGGGTGAAAAAGTAACACCGGGCGTAACTCCAACAACCAGCTGGTGGCAAATGCCCGCCGGTAACGAATAAACTTACAATCTGTTGAATGCACTAATTTCCCAATATAACTTCATCAATGCGTTTTTTTAGTTCCGGTACCTTTTCAATAAAATAGTTAAATTTCAATACCCTGGCATAATGAATTATTTCTTCCGTCATTTCAATGGCTTTGTCCGGCTGGCCTTTATGAATGAAAAAATCAATACTTATCAGATCCACATTTATTTTCATAAAAAATTTCACATGATCGGGAAACTGAAGATCAACAATACTGTCAAAAATCTCCAGGGCTTCCTGGATTGAATTTTTATGCAGCAAGGCCCGGCCCAGACACAGTCTGTAAAACTGATAAAATGGAGACCCATTTATCATTGAAAAGTCATACCTGCCGGATATAAATTGCGACAAGTCAATTACTTCATCAAACTTCTCACAAAGATTCAGTGCAGTAATGATAGAGATCTCAAATTCGGGTAAAGTCCTTTCAGTTTGTCTTTGGTCGCTCAACAATTTTTCGGATTGATTGATAATTTCGGGAATAAGATAGTCAACCGGTTCTTTCTTGTAAACCGAATTGTAAATAATTTGTGCACTGTAGAAATAACTCAAAACAGCAGGATCCTTAATTTTCTGCCAGTCAAGATTCTTCATATTTTGAAGTTCGCTTTTACATTGCTCCCGGTTTTGGGTAAGAAAGCCCTGCATAAAAAACATATAATGAGCAAAAGCATCCGATTTGGGCGGTTTTTTATCCCGGTATGCACTTAAAACTTCTCCCGATGCTACCACAATTCCATCAATATCAAAAGCTTCTTCAAAATAGAGCTTCTGACCTATCCGGGTCTTTGCCAG
>CAYOFH010000022.1:0-2099 GCA_964403175.1 uncultured Marinilabiliaceae bacterium | reverse complement strand
AGATTTTCCGGTCTGCAGGTAAGCATGATTTTAGTCCACGGGTTTTCGTTGTATGTAATTACAAACCGCATAAAATTGGCAGCAAACTCCTGCTGTGACTTCCTATTTACAAATATTTCGTCAACATCGTCAATAAAAATCCAAACACGGCCCTTACGTTGATCCGGATTTTGCTGAAAAAAATATGCCAGACTACGGGTTAATTTAAAATCTATCAGTTGATTGAGTAAATCAATACTAGAATTATTGACATATAAATTGAAGAATATCGTCCCGTCAATCAAACATACAATATCGTCTTTGTATTTGGCATTGTGGCTTAAAAAAAACTCCTTCACCAATTGAAGTATTGTACTTGACTTTCCGTAACCATCAGGAGATACAAGCATAGTAGCAGTTTGAGGTGCCCGCGAAAACTTTTCGAATTTCTGTCGTGCATCACTGCGAAGAAAAAATTTCTCAGGATCATACCCGGTTTTCAGCGTCATCGATTCCATGCTGTTTTCAGTGATCCGGAGCAATGGCTGCTTAATATCCTGCCAGATTGATTCATTAATTTTATTGTTTTGATTGTTGACCTCTTCTACAAAGTGATCCCAATCCTGATAACCGACAAAAATTGCAAGAGTATCCAGAGAATACCTGGAAGGGATAATCTGAGACTGAATAATTCCAAAAACCCGCTTCAAGGTTGTATTACTTATTGACCTTTTTGTTTCCTGCATTATCTGAACGGCAAGAAAAGAACAATCTCTTCCGCTTTTAATTTCCTGTCCTGTCTTTTGCTGAATTTCTTTGTGCAAAAGAGATAGTAAATGATCATCAATTTTTAACATAAATACAGGGAGAATGTAAATTTCACATCCGTTTAACTGATTGTTAAGTTAAAACAAAAACAAAATAAGTTCAACAACATTCTGTCGATTTGACTTAATTATTATTTCTCATAATTTTATGATATTCAATAATTTTAGCTATTCTAAATTTAGGATGTACTAAAAAATTCATTTTTTGTTTATCTATTTTATGTCATAATTGTGCTGACAATATATCGTTAGATTATTAGATATGAGATTAAGATTATTTTTATAATGCTAATAATCTGTCCGTTGAGAATAACACATTAAAATTTATAAACAATTAGTAATTAAGAATTTACAAATGCTTAACTGAAAAATTTATATCTTAAAAGAAGATTGCTTCTCGCTATTTCGTGCCTCATTGTGCTTCGTTTCAGAACAAATGAATGAAATGAACGTGGAAATGAACACGTTAAGAGTTGTTTTTTTTTTAATTCAACTTTATATTGCTAAAAAATGAAATTGTAAGTGGACAATTCTCAGGAATAAATAATTTGTTCCCAAAACTTAAAAAGAATAAATGAAAAATGAACAGCCGAAATCCTTTCTTCAAATGGCTATAAGCCCTCTGAATAAAAAGAAATTTCAACTTTCCTACCAGCAGACCGGTTCAGGCAAAAGTCAATCAAATGCCTTTATTAATCCCTGGCAAACTCCTTTAGGTTTTATTCCTGAAAAGACTAAAATTCCGTCAGCTCCGGAACCTGAAAAACCTAAGATTTGTAATCATTTTTTTTGAGTAATGTCAGAGAGACTTTATGCACAATACTCCGTTAAAACATTGTAATTATTTGAATTTGGTTGCTTGTATTACTAACGGTATTTGCATACGATAGCCTATTATAAAAATTACGGCTTTCATCTTCAATACTTCGTTAAACTTTTATAAAAACCTAAATTTCAATCGTTTGAAAGTGAATGAATTTTGTTTTAAAGTACAGTTTATCAATGTTATATGATTTAGCTTAAATCTTATATGTACAAGTCTAACGATCTATTGATCTTATATCTGAAAATCTAACGATCCACCAATTTATTCATGAAAAATCATACATCCGGAAAATTATTGACAACCCGGGGAAAATAGAATAAAGCACAAAAATTAAAAAAAATCAAGCCACGCACAGGTTGGATGATAAGAAAATGACAGAAAAAGCCATCTCCCGGAAATACAACTTCCGGTAGTATAAACAAAAACCTAAACTTATGAAGCCAACAATACATTATATCCCTGCAGAA
>CAYOFH010000021.1:33321-34834 GCA_964403175.1 uncultured Marinilabiliaceae bacterium | reverse complement strand
CAGAGCACTTGGTTTACACCCAAGGGGTCAAAGGTTCGAATCCTTTATCGCCCACCTATTCGTAAGGACCTTAAGGGTCCTTTTTTTTTGCCTGAGTTGAGCGAAATAATACCTGTATAGGATCACTTCACTTATTTTGATGGGGAATCGGAACTGCTCAATCCGGGCTTAATGTTGGTCAGGTGTTTTTTATTACTGATTTCTTTCAGCAATAAAAAACTTCATTATTTTTGTATCAAGAACAAACTTCACTCATTTAAAAATACCATGGAGCAGGGAAACAGCAAAAAGAGGAGCTTTCTGGTACCCGAACCGGCACTCAGACGTATGCCTTGTTACCTGGCATATCTAAAGATAGCTTCCAGGCAAGGTGACCGCTACATTTCTTCTACCAATATTGCCGGTGATATGGGCGTTGATTCCACGCAAGTTACTAAGGATCTGGCTTATACCGGTATTTCCGGAAAGACCCGCGTCGGGTATGAAGTGGAGCCTCTTATTGATGCATTGGAAGATTTTTTGGGCTTTCGTATGGTGGACCGGGCTTTTCTTTTTGGTGCCGGAAGTCTTGGACGGGCCCTGCTGCACGATCACGGATTGAAACAGTATGGATTAAATGTGGTTAAAGCATTCGATATTGACCCTGCTGTTGTAGGCCGCGAGATAGTGGACGTGCCGATTCATCACATCGATGATTTTAAATTGATGCGCGAAGAGGGGATAGAGATCGGAATCCTAACTGTTCCTACCGAAAGTGCCCAGCAGGTTGCCAACCTGATGATGGAGGGTGGCATACGCGCTATCTGGAACTTTACCCCTGTGCGAATAAAAGCCCCTGAAGATATTGTAGTTCAGAATACGTCGCTTTATGCCCATCTGGCCGTGATGTTTAATCGGTTACATGAAATTAAACAGGATGAAAAGAGTTATTGAGGAGTAAGGAATGAGCTGGTAAACTGATGAGCTGATGAATTGATGAGCTTCCTGTTTTTGTAATAGAAGCAGGCATACTTTCCATTATTTTCTGTCACCACTGCCGAGGCTTTCATTCTTTTTTACCGCGTAAGTTATTACCATACTGTCGCCCGCCTCCGGGGGCTGGAACTAAAACACCGAGGACTAGGATTTCCTTCAAAAATTCCCTTTAATTATTGGGGAAAACAAGAAAACATTCGTAACTACTTATCATGATGACACAGCCCCGGCAGGGGTGGGAGTATGGTAAAAGAGACTTTAACAGATAGGGAACTAAGCCACGGCAGTGATGATACTTTTTTGTTATACTTGCAGGGGGTATAGAGCATGAAGCATAGGGCTGTTAGCTGCTAGGTCTAGCTCATAGGAAATAAACAAGACTTTTGAGGAGTTCCACACGAAACTAGAACACTCAACACGAAACCCAGAACACAAAACTCCTTGCCTTAACCTTCTTGCCCCGTTCGGCTGACCGCACGCCGAAGCCTAAAGGGAACCGCCGGCCTGCAAGCCCAACTCGAAACACTCAACCCAAAAC
>CAYOFH010000021.1:0-33221 GCA_964403175.1 uncultured Marinilabiliaceae bacterium | reverse complement strand
CGAAACACTCAACCCAAAACTCCTTAATACCCTAACCCTAAAGTGGGAAACGCCGGCCCGCAACTCCAACTTGAAACACAAAACTCGAAACTCAAAACTCTTTAACTCTCAAAACGTCAGTGAGAACTTAGTCTCTTTTCCCGGATCAGAATAGGCATTGATGCTGCCTCCGTGAAGTCGCATGATTTGCCGTGAAAGGCTGAGTCCGATACCTGATCCCTGTGGTTTGGTAGTAAAAAACGGAATAAAAATCTTATCAAGCACTTCCGGCAGAATGCCTTTTCCGTTGTCGGTAACCTGAATAGTAATACGTCCGCGGCGGTTGAGAAAAGCTTTTATCTCCAGTTGCGGATCGTCAGTTTCTTCCAGTGCATGAATAGCATTTTTGACAAGATTAATAAGTACCTGTTCGATGAGATGTTCATCGGCTGAAAGTTCAATAGATTCAGGTTCAACAATAATACTGCAGTTTATTCCCTTGTCTTTAATTTCTTTCTCATGAAGTTCGTGAATGTTATTCAGCAGATGAGAGACTTTGAAGATTGAAAAATTAGGATTAGGAATCCTGGTAAGGTTCCGGTATGTGTTGACAAAGTGCAGCAGTCCGTCGGTTCTTTTATGAATGGTTTGCAAAGCCTGTTCCACCTCTTTGAGTGATTCGGTGTCTTCTGCGTCAACGTTCTGACTCTCCAGGGAAGTGGTAATATCCTGAATGAGCAGCTTAACAGTTGAGGATAATGAAGAAATGGGGGTAATGGAATTCATGATCTCGTGGGTCAGTACCCTGATTAGTTTCTGCCATGACTCCATCTCCTTTTCATCCAGTTCCTGCTGAATGTTTTTGATGGAAACCAACAGGATTGACCTGTTGTGAATTCTGAATTCGGTTGCATAAATCGCCAGTTGCAGCAGGTCGTCTTTTTCCCGCACGCGTATCAGCGCGTTTTCACCATGTTTTATTGTAAGCAGTTTCTGCACAATTTCAGGACTGAATTCTTTTAATCCCTGGATGTTGTGCAGGGTTCGAACCTGAAAGAGTTTTTTTGTGGCGTTATTGATTAATTCTACCGTTCCGTCTTTTTGAAAAGCGATCAGTGCTATGCCGATGTGTTGAATCACCGTTTGAAGATAAAAATAGTTTTCTTCTTTCTCGGCGCGCACGGCCTGGAAATCCTCGATGACCTCGTTGAATGATTTTTTAAGCTTGTCGAAAGAGGAATCTGTGCTTTCCACCTGAAAGGTACGCGTAAAATCGGAGTATCTGATGGATTCCAGGAAGTTGTTGAGCACGCGGTTGGTGCGGTCCACGTAGAAAATCATGGCCACAATCTGAAACAAAACCAGCAGTCCTGCCAGTATCAGTGTCATGGTCAGGTTGGTATTGTACCAAAGATAGCTTAGCCCGAAAATGGAAGCCGTCAGTAGCAGACTTCGGATGACATAATTGGTTCGAAAAGAATTAAAGCCCATATTTTTCCATTCTTCGATATAATGACGTACGGGTCAGCCCCAGATCGGAGGCTGCTTTTGAGATATTGCCACTGTGCATTCTCATGACTTTTTCTATCACTTTATGTTCTATCTCGTCAAGGTTGTAAGTATCGAATTCAAATGCATCACCTGAGGTGCTATGCGATGAAAGGTGAAAACTGCTTTCGTCGAGATGGGGAGGGTCGCTCATGATCACGGCTCGTTCCAGTACGTGCTGGAATTCACGTACATTTCCGGGCCACGGATAGGAAGTGAATTTTTTGATTACCTGGTTTGACAGGCTGTTGAATTTTTTGTTGTATTTGCGTGCGTAAATTTTTAGAAAATGGTCAGCCAGCAGGGGAATGTCCTCGGGTCTTTCCCTGAGAGGAGGTATTTCAATTTCTACGGTGTTGATACGGTAAATAAGGTCTTGACGGAAGTTGCCTTCTGCAGCCATTTGTTTAAGTGGCATATTTGTGGCGCTGATGAGGCGGATGTCAATTGGTTTGGGTTTGTTGGCTCCAACACGGGTAACTTCCCTTCGTTCCAGAACCGTAAGGAGTTTTGCCTGCATGGGTAGAGAGAGGTTCCCTATCTCATCCAGGAATATGGTGCCGCCTGAGGCCAGTTCAAAACGCCCGGGACGATCGGTTTTTGCATCGGTGAATGCCCCTTTAACATGACCGAACAGTTCGCTTTCGAAAAGGCTTTCGCTTAAAGCACCCAGATCAACACTGATAAATGGCCCTTCGCTGCGCACCGAATGGCGATGAAGGGCCCGGGCCACCAGTTCTTTTCCGGTTCCGTTTTCTCCCAGAATAAGAACATTGGCATCTGTGCCAGCAACCTTCTTAATGGTTTTAAAGACCTGCTGCATCCCCGGAGAAATCCCGATGAAATCTGCAAAGGGCTGATCCATAATGGTATTGATCTCCTTCTGCTTTTCCCGCAGGTCACTTACCTCACGTTTTGAGCGGTTTAGCTTTATGGCTGAGGATATGGTGGCTAAAAGTTTTTCATTCTGCCAGGGTTTTATGATGAAATCTGTTGCACCCGATTTAATGGCCTGGACAGATTTTTCCACATCTCCATAGGCCGTAATGAAAAGCACCACTGCCTGGGGATCTGTTTCAAGTATTTTCTCAAGCCAGTAAAAACCTTCTTTCCCGCTAATGGCATCCTGTGTGAAATTCATGTCCAGTAAAATCACATCATAATCCGTTTCCTTCATGTGCGACGGAATATTGTTGGGATTGGTTTCGGTGGTGATTAATTCGACATGAGGACGAAGCAACAGTTTTAAAGCAAATAGAATATCAGTATTATCATCTACTGCAAGAATTTTTCCTGTTTTGGGTGCCATGGCAAAAAGTTTTATTAAGAATGATTGTTAATTATCAGCTTCAGGTTAAGATAAAGGTTAAGATAAGTATGTTTTTGATTTTTTTTACCAACCTAAGCCTAAGCCTCAACTTTAGGCTCAGCCTGTTATTCCTTTCCTGGTTCTCCAAATGTATTAAAAAAAATGCACAGTTAGATAAAGAAATGTACGAATACGGACAATTGAATTATTTATTTGAAATATAAGGGATTTTTTGTTATGTTTAAATCGTTGTAATATAATGTCTTACTTTATTTGGTCTGGTTTGTGGGTAAAATCAGACAGATTAAATTGAGATGTCATTGTAAATAGTTGGTTAACGGCCTGCATGTTATATAGTTTGTGGTCAACGCAGCAGTTACAGGTTAAGCCTGTGAGTGTCCGCGAACGGACATGTAGTGTTCAGTATCGAACATTTTTGTATCTTATGATTCATACACGAAACATACAAAAGTTTTATCGTCGGGGTAATCACGAAAAACAGGTTCTTCAGAATATCAATGTTGATATTGAAGAGGGGGAATATGTGATTTTTAACGGTCCCTCGGGAAGCGGGAAGACCACCCTGCTTGGTTTGCTTGGTCTTGTAGATGTGCCCACATCGGGAGAGATTTTTTTTCTGGGAAGAGAAGTGGCCCATATTTCAGAGAAAGAAAGAAACAGACTACGGCGCGACCATATTGGATTTGTATTTGAAAATATTCATCTGATTGATGAACTTACAGTATATGAGAATATTGAACTTCCGTTGTTGTATATGCCCAATAGCCGGAAGGAGCGAAGAAAAACAGTTGAATCACTTTTGGAACGTTTTCGGCTGACTCATCTGCGCAAGCAACATCCGGAAAAATTCGGAAATCTTCTTCAGCAGAAAATTGCACTTGCAAGGGCTTTGAGCTGTTCACCTAAAGTTCTTTTTGCTGATGAACCGACAGGCCGGTTAAGTTCGTCCGAATCAGAGGAGATCATGGAACTTTTCAGAGAACTGAACGAGGAAGGCCAGACTATAGTAATGGCGACCCACTCAAGGGAGGAGGCCCGGCACGGGCAGAGGATTATCAGTCTTTATGACGGGCATGTGGTGTCTTTGGCATCCGACAGAGACTGACAACAACAATCAGGCATTGCATTACACCTTGAAATATGAGAATTTTAAATTATATAAAAATATCGTTGCGTACGCTGTTTTTGCATAGGGGCTTTTCCCTGCTTACCCTTTTGGGGTTGTCGGTGGGAATCGCCATGAGTATTTTTGTATTGGAGTATGTTTTTTATCAGTTTTCTTTTGATAAGCATTACGAGCGCTCTGAAGATATTTACCGCGTTATTTCAAGGGGGAGCATGGAAAATGAGAAGGTAAATGCAGCGCTTACTCCTATGGTTGCAGCTTCAGAACTTGTTAAATATCCCGGGATAGAGTCGGTGACCCGGATTATTGATGAAAGTGAAGTTCCTGTAGAGAGTGATTATGGTACCACCTTTGAATCTGAAATACTGTATGCTGATTCTTCTTTTTTCAAAGTTTTTTCACGACCTTTTTTGCTTGGCAATTCTGAGCGTTCTCATGCTGATTCTTCCAGTGTGTTTATTTCCCGTTCGGCAGCAAGCCGCCTGTTTGGTAACCGAAATCCCTTAGGTGAAAAGATACGTATTAATCAGAACAGGTCGTTTACGATACAGGGGGTTTTTCAGGATGTTCCTGAAAATAGTCATTTACAATATGATTTTGTTCTTCCTTTTTCGTTGATAGAGCAGCAGATGAAAGATTATTATGGCGAAAGTTACACGCGCATTCAGAACAGCTGGTTTTCTCTGTTTACTTATATTTACGTTAAAATTCGACCTGAAGGGGATGTAAATGCTCTGGAAAAGGAATTTATGGCTGATATTCTTCCCGAAATGGAGCGTCAGGACAGAGCACTTTTTTCAGGAGATATGAAAACGGATTTGAATTTTAGTTTTCAGCGATTGGATCAGATTTATTTATTCTCCGGGCAGGATTTTGAAATCGGGAAAACCACCAACCCGACCTATGTTTTTGTTTTTTTGGGAATTGCCTTTTTTATTTTATTGGTTACTGCCTTTAATTTTATGAATCTAACGACTGCCCGGGCGCTTGATCGTGCCAGGGAGGCAGGAGTCCGAAGGCTTTTTGGTGCCAAACGTCTGCATCTGGCAGGTCAGTTTATCAGCGAATCCGTTTTGTTTAGTTTGTTGGCTTTGTTTTTTGGTTTGGTGTTTGTGGAATTACTTCTTCCTGTTTTCAAAAAATTGTTTCTTGTAGATTTCTTTGACAGAAGTTACCGGCAATCATTGAATTTTCCGGTTGTGCTGATGGTAGCCCTTGCTGTGGGTGTGTTGTCGGGTATTTACCCTGCCTTTGTTTTTTCCCGCATTAAAGCTTTTCATCTTCAGTCCGGATTTAACAGGTTTTCGGCTTATCCGGGACTTTGGGTTCGCGGACTTCTTGTTATGGTACAGGTCTTTGTTGCTGTTTTTGTTTCTTCAGCTGCCCTTGGAATGTATCGGCAGCTCAGGTATGTTTCCGATATTGATGTTGGATTTGAAACGGAGCATCTGGGGTTACTGGAACGTACCCGGCATCTGGGTGAAAAAACAGATTCTGTTTTCAGGATAATAGACCGTCTGGAGGGAGTTGAAAGTATCAGTAAATTGTATTTCAATCCCGGAGACCCGTTGACTATAATGCCATTCAGTCATTCAGGCGACAGCAGTAAAATGTTTCTTCTGGAAATTTATCCGGTTGATAGTTCCTTTTTTCATACCATGGGCGCACAGGTAGAAACAGGGAGTACCCGGTTAAGCGGCTCGCAGCAGGTGGTAGTTAATAGCAAAGCAGCCGGTATTTTTGGGGAAGGAGATGTTGTAGGGAAGAATATTTATACCGTTACAAGTGAAGCAGACGAGAGGTCGGAATTTGAAATAAAAGGAGTTATTACCGATATGCATCCCGATGGATGGAAAGAAACATTGCGTCCTGCAGTTTTTATCCCGGCAGGTCCGGACGAGAATTCTGTGGCTTTTGCCCTTAAGGTTAAGGAAGGCTATTGGGAGCAGGTAAACAGTTCTCTTCAGGATGTATGGGCTGGTGCAGATATTCGGGTTCCGTTCAAACTGGTAACTTATGACGAAAAAGCAAAGGGCTTTTATCAGGAAGATTACAGATATATGTCACTCGCCTGGGCTTTTGCCATTTTAGTCATTATTATTGCCACGCTGGGAATGACCGGTCTGGTATCTTTTTTACTTGCTACGCGTCAACAGGTTCTGTTATTAAGAAAAATAACCGGGTTTCCGGATTTTCATAACATCAGAATAATGTTTTCCGGTTTTTTTATTTTTGTTGCTTTGGGAATTATTTTTGCTTTGCCTGTGGCCCGTGAGGTGCTTGCTGACTGGTCTCGCACTTTTACGGTGCAATACCGGACAGATTATATCTGCTTTATTATTCCTTCTTTACTGATGTTTGCTATTGCTATTGCTATTGCCCGCTACGGGGGCAGAAGCCTGCTGTCGAAAATGTCTCTTCATCAGTTTTAAAAAACAAAATGAAGTGAAGCATTAATGTTATAAACTCAAAAGGTTTTAAAAAAAATCAATATATTTGCGCGTTTAGAAAAAAGTACATGAATTTGAATTTATAAAAATAGCAACAAATGCAGAACAAAGGAGCGATCAGACTATTTGCCATACTATTGGCATTGGTTAGTTTGTATCAGTTGATCTTTACTTTTCAGACCCGTCGCGTGGAAAATGAAGCTGAGGAATATGCCCAGCAGTTAGCCGGCGATGATCCTGAAATGGCAGGTGAATACAAATTTCAGTATCTCGACTCGATGAAGAGTGAGGTGGTGTATAACTTTCTTTTTGGATTGAGAGAATACACTTATCAGGAATGTAAGGAGCGCGAAATTAATTTTGGCCTCGATCTTAAAGGAGGAATGAACATGATCCTTGAGGTGAGAGTTGCTGATATTGTCAGAGCACTTTCCAATTTCAATCAGGATGCAAAATTCAATGAAGCCATTAACCTGGCACGTGAACGGGAAAAGGAATCTACCCGTGATTTTATCTCTCTCTTTGGTGAAGCATTTGAGGAAGTAGCACCGGAAGGACGTTTGGCAGCTATTTTTAATACTGTTGAATTAAGAGATCAGGTTGATTATAATTCCACCAATCAGGAGGTACTCGAGGTTATTCGCGAAGAGTCCCGGGGAGCTATTGACAATGCCTTTAATATTCTGCGAACCAGGATTGACCGGTTTGGTGTGGCACAACCCAATATTCAGCGGCTGGAACAAACCGGCCGTATTTTGGTAGAACTGCCCGGTATTACCGATCCCGAACGGGTTCGTGCTTTGCTTCAGGGAACTGCCAATCTTGAATTTTGGGAAACTTATAATCAGGATGAGGTATTTCAGTCATTGAGTCAGGCAAATCAGGTGATTGCTGAGGTAAATGCTCTTGAGCAGCCTGGTGTGGATACCACAGATGTAGAACCTGAAGTTCAAATGGAAGAGGATGCTGATGATGTGGCCCTTCTGGATGAAATTGAAAGCGACACTCTTGATACAGACGATGAGGAGAGAGTGGAATCATTGTTCTCTCATCTTGCTCCTTCCGGACGTCCTGAATCCCCGGTTGTGGGGCTGGCTATTTCCCGCGATACAGGTAAGGTCAACACTTATCTGCAAATGGAGGAGGTAGAGTCGATTTTGCCCCGTGATGTTAAGTTCCTTTGGACAGTGAAGCCTATTCCCGGAAGTGACGCTCAATACTGGACCAATCAGCCTTTTGATGAAAAGGACGAGGTTTTTCAGTTAGTAGCCATTAAAGTAAGCAGTCACGATGGTCGTGCCCCTCTCGAAGGTGATGTGGTGACAGGCGCACGTTCCAATACGACTCAGCAGGGAGCCTACGAGATTGAAATGTCAATGAGTGGTGAAGGAGCCAAAACCTGGGCCAGACTCACTAAAGCCAATGTTAAGAAATCTATTGCTATTGTTCTGGATGGGTATGTTTATTCATTCCCTACTGTTCAGAATGAAATTACCGGTGGACGGAGTTCCATTACCGGTGATTTCACTCCTCAGGAGGCAAAAGATTTGGCCAATGTGTTGCAGTCGGGTAAGATGCCTGCTCCTGCCCGTATTGTGGAAGATACCGTTGTGGGACCATCACTGGGAGCCGAGGCTGTTGATGCCGGATTCAAATCGTTCATCTGGGCATTTATTGTGGTTCTCATATACATGATTTTGTATTATGGAGTCAAAGCCGGATTGGTGGCCGACTTTGCTTTGGTGACCAATATGTTCTTTATTATGGGGGTGTTGGCAGCCTTCAACGCAGTACTTACTTTGCCTGGTATTGCAGGTATTATCCTGACAATTGGTATGTCGGTGGATGCCAACGTACTGATTTATGAACGGATACGTGAAGAGCTGAGAGCAGGTAAAGGTCTGCGGCTGGCTATTTCAGATGGATACCGGAATGCTTTTTCGGCCATTATTGATGCCAACGTAACAACTTTCCTTACCGGTTTGATTCTGTTTATGTTTGGTACCGGTCCTATTAAAGGTTTTGCAACCACCCTGATGATTGGTATTGCAACCTCTTTCTTCTCGGCTTTCTTTATTACCCGTTTGATTTATGAAAGTCTGCTGAAGTCTAAAGTGGATATTAAATTTGGTAGCGAATGGACTAAGAACCTGTTCAAAGGAGCGCATATTCTCTTTATCGAGAAGCGCAAGTTCTTTATGGTTATTTCAGGAATTGTTATTCTGGTTGGAATCGCATCTCTCGGACTTCGTGGTCTTCAGCAGGGGATTGATTTTACCGGAGGACGTTCTTTTGTCGTTCGTTTTGAAAATCCCGTACCTGCAACCGAAATTCAGTCGACACTGACAACTGCTTTCGACGGGGCTACCGTTGAAGCCAAAACATTTGGTGGCGACAATCAGATCAGAATAACCACTAATTATCTGGTGGACAGTGATGAGGAATCTGCTGATGTGGATGCGGAGACTAAATTGTATGAAGGGTTGAAAGAATATGTAGGAGATGACGTTGATCGTGATACATTCCTTGCTGAATACAGGATGAGTTCTCAGAAGGTCGGGCCTACCATTGCTGCTGATATTAGAAATAAAGCAGGATACGCCATTTTCTTCTCGTTTGTGGTGATCTTCCTTTACATTCTGATACGTTTCCGTAACTGGGAGTTTGGATTAGGTGCTCTGGGTGCTGTTTTTCACGATGTCCTGATTGTAATGGGTGTTTTCTCATTGCTCTACACAATCATGCCTTTCTCAATGGAAATCGACCAGTCGTTTATTGCGGCTATTCTGACGGTGATTGGGTACTCTATCAACGATACGGTGGTGGTATTTGACCGAATTCGTGAATACCGGGGATTGTATCCCAAGAGAGATCTTAAAGAGGTGTTTAATCTTGCGATGAACTCAACCATCAGTAGAACGTTGAATACCTCACTTACCACTTTGGTGGTATTGCTGGTCATCTTCCTGTTTGGAAGTGAAGTTATACAGGGATTTGTATTTGCGTTGATTGTAGGTGTTATTGTGGGTACGTATTCATCATTGTTTATTGCTGCGCCAATTGCTTTCAACTTTATTGAAAAGCGTACAAAGGTTAAGGCTAAACTGAAAAAATAAGTCATATTTTCAGCGATTCATGATAATCCTGAAGATTTAGTTATTACATCCCCGGTTTCGGTTCTCGAAACCGGGGATTTTTTTTTATATCTTTGGCATCAAATAACAATGATATGGTGATATTTCTTTTCGGAATTTCCATGGGGGAAATTATAATTGTGTTTCTGGTGGTACTTCTGCTTTTTGGAGCCGATAAGATACCTGAGTTTGCACGGATGCTGGGAAAGGGAATGAATGAATTTCGCAAGGCATCAGAAGATTTGAAACGTGAATTCAGTGAAAGTACCAGTGACCTGAAAGAAGATCTTGAGGAAGCAAAGAGTTACATCAGCCAACAGGGACAGGAGATGAAGGACGATGTTAAACGTGCCGGGAAAGAGGTTAAGGAAGATTTTACAGAGGGGCAAAAGGATATGGAGCATCGGGTGCATGAAGAAACGCAGGATATTATCGGTGAAATTGATGACGCATCCCGTGATATCTATGGAATTAGTGATGATGGCAAAAGAGATGAGGCCGGAAAGCAGGATGAAGCATCCGAAGATGAGTCCTTAAATTCCAATGAGCCATCCAGTTCTGAAGAGTCAACAAGTTCAGATGAGAAAAATAAAAAGTAATTTTTGAAAGCGAAAAGGTGCCGTAACAGGTTCTCTGGACAGAGGAAAATGGCCCTTTAGCGTAAAAACATATCAGAATAAAATTATCATATATTTCCGCTTTGCCCCTTTGCCGTTTTGCTTTAGAAAATGGGCGAAGATCAGGGCAATAGCGTTCAGACTTTCAGACTGATAAATAATTAAACTGTTTGTTTAAACAGAATTGGCTGAGAGCTAACATCTTCAATATTAATACTTTTTTGAATAAAATCATTTATCCTGTTTATGGATTTTTATTCCTGGTTATTGGTTCTGGCGGGTTTTGTGCTGTTGTTTCTTTGCGGTAACTGGCTGGTAAAAGGCGGGGTGGAACTGTCGAAACATTTTCATATAAGTCCTCTGGTTGCCGGCTTAACCATTGTTGCTTTCGGAACGTCAGCCCCTGAATTGTTTGTGAGTGTTAAGGCAGTTTATACTAATTCTCCTGACATTTCTATTGGTAATGTTGTGGGTTCTAATATTGCTAATGTTGCATTGATTTTGGGTGTAGTGGCCATTTTTTCTCCGCTTCGGGTAAAAAAACCATCTCTGATCAATGACTGGCTGGTAATGATGTTTTCTTTTTTTCTGATGTTCGTTTTCCTGCTGAACGGGGTATTGCAATCCTGGGAAGGAGTAATTTTCTTTCTTCTCCTTTTAGTCTATATTGTATGGTCAGTTATATCATCCAGGAAAAGGTCGGCCCGGGAAGCAGAAGTATTTCCAACTCCCGGCATGAAGATTTTTCCTGCGGTAGGGCTGGTTGTTCTGGCGGTTTTGGGATTGTATTATGGGGCCGACCTGCTGGTGAGAGGTGCCGGTAATCTTGCTATAGGCTGGGGAGTGAGCGAGCGCGTGGTTGGTATTTCCATTGTTGCTTTCGGTACCAGTGTGCCTGAATTGGCTACCTCTCTTGCAGCTGCCGTTAAAAAGGAAATGGATATTTCTATCGGAAACATAATAGGTTCCAATATTTTTAATGTTTTTTCCATATTGGGTATTACTTCTATGCTGAAGCCGCTGGTCGTTTCTCCTGCTGTTGTTTCTGTGGATATGGTGTGGATGGTAGCAGTGTCCGTTTTACTTATACTTTTGCTGATACCTTTGCGCAACGGGGTTTTGTCATGGTGGAAAGGGGTTTTATTGTTAGTGGTGTATATTGTTTATATTTGGGTTTTATTTGTGTCGTGACATTGGTGTCCTGTTACAAAAATGAGATTAGCAAAAAACCTTAAAGACATAATTATTCGTTAATTATTAGTTTAAGTATTTGGACGAATGGTAGAAGGTAAAAAAATACAAAAGCAATACGGTGAACTGAGGGTTCTGAAAGGGATTGACCTGAAAATTGAAGCCGGAGAAATTGTTACCATACTCGGCGCCAGTGGTGCCGGAAAAACAACTCTTCTGCAGATATTGGGGTCTCTGGATAAACCTACCAGCGGAGATGTTTTTATCAACGGAATTAATATCAGTACCCTGAACGGAAACCAACTCGCAAAATTCAGAAATGAGCATATTGGTTTTGTTTTCCAGTTTCATCAGTTGCTGCCTGAATTTACAGCTCTCGAGAATTGTGTGCTACCCGGCTTGATTGGCCACCGGTCTGAGAAAGAATCGCAGGAACGTGCATTGAAATTACTCAACTATCTGGGATTGTCCGACAGGCTGGATCACAAGCCCGCTCACTTGAGTGGTGGCGAGAAGCAGCGGGTCGCAGTTGCCCGGGCCCTGGTCAATGATCCTTTGGTGGTTTTTGCTGATGAGCCCTCTGGAAATCTTGACTCCAAAAACCAGGATGAACTGATGGATCTGTTTGTGGATTTACGGGAAAAATTTAATCAGACTTTCGTTATTGTGACGCATGATCAGCATTTGGCCGATAAGGCTGACCGGACTATTCATATGATGGACGGAATAATTGTTGATTGATCCGGTAATTCAGGATTTAAGAAATTAACTCTTTTTTGTAAACTTTTCCGGAAATGATTGATTTTGTGGCAATTGTTTTTATTTAATTCAACAGGTCAATTCTGGTTAAAAAAATCTCTCAGGTTTCTATTCCGGTGAAGAACTTCTTATTTTATGAATACCACCAATACAGTAAGGGATTTTCTTGATGAAAAAGCCTTTTTTTATGAAGCGCGCTGGTTTATTGACGATGATCCTGTTCAAATTCCGCATTTGTTTACCCAAAAAGAAGATATTGAGATTGCAGGATTTCTTGCTGCAACACTTGCATGGGGACAGCGAAAAATGATTCTGAAAGCCTGCCGGCAGTTGGTGGAGCAGATGGATATGTCGCCATTTGATTTTCTGATGAATGCTGCCGACCATGAGCTAAAGGTTGCCGATAACTTCGTTTATCGTACTTTTAACAGTATTGATGCCTCTTATTTTCTGGAGTCTCTGGCTCATATTTACCGTGAAAAAGGCGGGCTTCAACAGGTGTTTGTTGATGGATACCGTATGGGAGGAATAGAAAAAGCAATCATTCATTTCCGGGAGGTTTTTATGTCTTTCGAGCCTCCCTTGCGCACCGGTAAGCATGTGGCCAATATACTGAAGAATTCTTCAGCTAAGCGTTTAAATATGTACCTGCGCTGGATGGTGAGAACAAACTCTCCGGTGGATTTCGGGTTGTGGAAGGATATTTCAATGTCGGATCTTTTGATTCCTCTGGATGTTCATGTCGGAAGAGTTGCGCAGCAGTTGGGGTTGTTGAACAGGAAGCAGCAGGATTTTAAAGCTGTGTTGGAGCTTACAGGAAAGCTGGCTGAGTTTCGGGCAGAAGACCCTGTATTTTATGATTATGCCCTTTTTGGTCTGGGAGTTTACGAAAAATTCTGATGGTTGGGAGTATGTTTAAATTTCAGCAGTTTGCAGTGGTTCAGGAAAATGCAGCCATGAAGGTTGGCACCGATGGTGTATTACTGGGTGCCTGGACTCCCGTGGATCACCGGCCAGCAAAAATACTTGATGTGGGTGCCGGAACAGGTCTGGTGGCATTAATGTTGGCGCAGCGCACTAAAAGTGCTTTGATTGATGCTGTGGAAATTGATGCTGCAGCCTGTATGGATGCTCAATTAAACTTTGATGCCTCTCCCTGGAGTGAACGTCTGAATCTTTATCATTCATCTTTTCAGGATTATTCTGACAGTAATACCTCATCTTTTGATTTGATCGTCAGTAATCCTCCTTTTTTTAGCGGAAGCCTTAAAAATTCGTGTCAGCGCAAAGCCACTGCCCGTCATAACGGAGAATTAAGCCGGGAGGATATAATTGCAGGTGTTGTGAAGCTTCTTTCCGAAAACGGCATTTTTTCGCTTATTCTTCCCGTATCCGATTATGAGGACTTTCACATGAAAGCCTGTCGTGCTGGATTGTCCGAATGTCGACGCCTGGAGGTGATTCCAAATACCGGAAAACCGATAAAGCGAATCATTTCTGTCTGGAGAAAAAAATCCGTTTCTGAGTTAGTTGTGGAATCTGTTGTTGTTGAAATTTCAAGACATAACTACAGTCCTGCATTTAAGCGAATTGTTTCGGGTTTTTACCTGGCATTTTGATTTTATACAGTGAGATGATTATTGCTAACGTTTTGGATAGTACCGGGGGGAGAAGTTTTTACTTACCGGACTTTTTTGTACTATAGTGCTGCATCGTTCTTTGGTTGGAGTAAAACCAATATCTTTGCAGGCTAATTCCGGATCTGATGAACCAGCAACAATTACATAAAGAAACCTTTTCGCGGCATTACGGCCCCAATCTGATTCTGGCAATGCCGGTAATGATGGCTCAGGCAGGGCAGATGATTGTGGTACTTGCCGACAATTTAATGGTTGGTAAGCTGGGCACTGTTCCTCTTGCTGCAGTTTCCTTCGCCAATACAATATTCGTGGTGGGGATGGTTTTTGGTATGGGGATGGTCAACGGATTAACACCTCTTGTGGGAAAAGCATTTGGTGGTGGAAACAGGCAGTTGGCAACTTCATGGTTAAAGCAGGGGTTATATAGTTTTCAGACAGCTGGTTTATTATTGACTTTGATTTTGTGGATTGTTTCTTATCTGATGCCATTTATGGGGCAACCCGAAGATGTGGTAAAAGAAGCTTTACCTTATTACAGGGTTTTGGTGGTTTCGATGATTCCTTTTATTCTCTTCTATACTTTTAAGCAATTTGCCGAAGGTTTGGGGAATACGCGTATAGCTATGGTTATCACTGTTTCGGCTAATATTTTAAATATTTTTCTGAATTATATCCTGATTTTCGGAAAGTTGGATTTTCCTGCTTTTGGTGTGATGGGTGCGGGTTATGCTACATTGATTGCCCGAATAACAATGCCCCTGCTATTTCTTTGGGTTTATTACAAATTTGATTTTTTTAAATATTATCGAAGTCATATTGGCGAAACCAAATTTTCCTGGTCCAAAAGTATGCATCTGATGCAACTGGGGCTGCCTATAGGAGGTCAGTATTTTGTTGAAATACTGTCGTTTAGTATGGGTAGTATCATGATGGGATGGATAGGGGCTGCTGCTCTGGCTGCTCATCAGATTGTACTTAGCCTTTCAGGGTTTACATTTATGGTGGCTCAGGGAATTGCTGCTGCCACCACTGTAAAAGTGAGCCAGTTTATCGGGCAGGGGCGTACAAAGGCATTGCGGAAAACCACTTTCGCTTCTTTGCACCTGGTGATGATTTTTATGGGGTCTGCGGCATTGTTGTTTGTCTTTCTGAGAGATACGATTCCTGCACTTTTTATTAATAGTTCGGAGGTGATTGCCATTGCTTCGGTAATGATGATTGTGGCTGCTGCGTTCCAACTGTTTGACGGTTTGCAGGTGACTATGCTAGGGGCTCTTAGGGGGCTTGAGGATGTATCCCTGCCATTTGGCATGTTACTGGTGGCTTATTTTTTACTTGCCCTTCCGATAGGTTATTTGTTTGCTTTTCAGTTGAATGCCGGTCCTGTTGGTATTTGGTATGGTTACCTTATTGGACTTCTGTCCATCTCAATATTTCTGTTGCTGCGGTTCCGGTGGCTGACTAAAGAGGTGAGCCTGGGTAGATTTAGTTATAACTCAGAGAGAAGTGAAAAATGATTTTAAGTTTTGTTTTGGCAGAGTTTACTTCATTTCGGTTATCCGGAGAAAAGTATTTGTGAAAGCGCGATCAGTCAGGTTAAAGGATAAAAAACAGCCCGCGTCGAAAAGATCAACCCGGGCTGTTTAAAATTTTTTATAAGCTTTACTCTCAATAGTTCGTTAACTTTTTCAAAAACCAGAAATAAACTTTTTAAGTTTAAGGGAGGTTTTTGAAAAAATACAGAATATTAATTTTCTAAACCGTTAACGATCTATTGTTACTCTTCTGCTTTTTTATTAAGCATGATGTGGGCAAAAATACCTCCGATAATGAGCAGCAATGAAACAATTAAATAGATGTTGTCTATGTAATCGTTCAAAGCATAAACCGCTAAAACTATTACTGCGGCAATAATCATCAGGATTCCCAGGTTTCTCAGAAGAAATTTCATAACATATAAATTTGATTATCATTTCTCGTTTCAAATGCGAATATATAAAAATATTAATTGAATCAGGGATTTCAAAACGAAAGAATGAGAAATCCTTTTGATCAAAAATATTTTTTGCAACCTCTCAGTTTTGATTCTCTTTTTATCTTTGTGGATAATTCGTAATTAAGGTAGAACTCAGAAAAAACAATAATCCCTTGGCTAAAGAGAAAAAATCAGTAGTTCAGACTCCCCTCATGAAGCAGTATTACAGTATCAAAGGAAAATATCCTGATGCTATTTTATTGTTTAGGGTGGGTGATTTTTATGAGACATTTTCTGATGATGCCATCAAAGCGGCCGAAATACTTGGGATTACTCTTACCAAAAGGGCCAATGGATCAGCTTCATCTATCGAATTGGCCGGCTTTCCCCATCATGCACTGGACACCTATCTGCCCAAACTTGTGCGGGCCGGTCAGCGTGTAGCCGTTTGTGATCAATTGGAAGATCCCAAACTAACTAAGAAGATTGTTAAGCGGGGTGTCACTGAGCTGGTAACCCCGGGAGTGGCGATTAATGATAATATTCTGGAGCATAAGGAGAATAATTTTCTTGCAGCAGTTCATCTCGATCATAAAATCGGGGGGGTAGCTTTTCTTGATATTTCCACCGGTGAATTTCTTACCGCTGAAGGGCCTTTCGACCATATTGAAAAACTGATCTCAGGGTTTAAGCCCAAAGAGATCTTGTTTGAAAAAAGTAAAAAGGGAGTGTTTACCGAACTGTTTGGGCCCGGTCTTTATACTTTTGGTCTCGATGATTGGGTTTTTACTGAGGAGTCGGCCCGTGATCGGCTTCTTAAGCATTTTCAGACCAAATCACTGAAAGGATTTGGTGTGGAGCGATTGAAGCTGGGCACTATTGCCGCCGGTGCGATTATGCATTACCTGGATCTTACCCAGCATCATCAGGTAGGTCATATTTCCAGTCTTGCCAGAATCGATGAAGATAAATATGTTTGGCTTGATCGCTTTACCATACGAAATCTGGAAATTTTTGCTCCGGTCAATGAAGGGGGACGCTCATTAGTTGATATTATTGATCATTCAGTAACTCCCATGGGCAGCCGCCTTTTGAAGCGTTGGATGGCTCTTCCCTTAAAGGATGTTCAGCCCATAAAAGACAGGCAGTCGGTGGTGGAGCATTTCTTTAAGGATCCTCAGTTGAAAATGGATCTGGAAAGTCATCTTCGACCTGTTGGCGATCTGGAACGTCTGGTTTCAAAAGTGGCTTCAGGTCGTATTACACCGCGCGAGATGGTGCAAATGCGAAGTGCGCTGGGGAGTGTTCAGCCTGTTAAGGATTTGTGCCTTCAGGCCGGGAATGAGGTTTTGAACCATATTGGTGATCAGTTGAATGCCTGTGCCACGATTAAGGAGCGCATAGAGAAAGAAATAAATCCTGAGCCACCTAATCAATTAAACAAAGGGAATGTGGTTCGTGACGGAGTTTCATCAGAGCTTGATGAACTCAGGCATATTGCTTTTTCCGGAAAAGACTATCTGAATGAACTTCAGAAAAGAGAGATTGAACGTACCGGTATTACCAGCCTTAAGATTAGTTTTAATAATGTTTTTGGTTATTACATCGAAGTTCGTAATACCCATAAGGATAAGGTGCCTGCCGATTGGATCAGAAAGCAGACGCTTGTAAATGCTGAGCGGTACATCACTGAGGAACTGAAAGAGTATGAAGCTAAAATTCTTGGTGCGGAAGAGCGGATGCTGGTACTCGAAACAGAGCTTTTTAATGCACTGACAGTTGCTTTGGCCGATTTTATTCCTGCCATTCAGCTCAATTCCAATTTGCTGGCCCGCCTTGATTGTTTGCTGGGATTTGCTTCTTTAGCCGCTCAGAATAATTATGTCCGGCCTGTGGTCAATGAAGAAGAATATATCGACATTAAGGCAGGTCGCCATCCTGTGATTGAAAAACAGCTTCCTGCCGGAGAGGAATACGTGCCCAATGATGTTTTTCTGGATGGAGAAAAGCAACAGATAATTATTATTACCGGGCCCAATATGGCAGGTAAGTCGGCGTTGCTCAGGCAGACTGCCCTGATCGTTCTGTTGGCTCAGATAGGTAGTTTTGTTCCTGCCGAGAGTGCATCTGTAGGGGTGGTGGATAAAATATTTACCCGTGTGGGTGCTTCCGATAATATTTCTTTGGGGGAATCCACATTTATGGTGGAAATGAATGAAGCTTCCAGCATTCTGAACAACCTCACTCCGCGCAGCCTGGTGTTGTTTGATGAGCTTGGGCGCGGAACCAGTACCTACGATGGTATTTCTATCGCCTGGTCTATTGTGGAACATATTCATGAAAACACCCGGGCACGTGCGAAAACATTGTTTGCCACGCACTACCATGAGCTCAACGAGATGGAAAAGTCATTTCCCCGCTGTAAAAACTATAATGTTTCGGTAAAAGAGGTGGACAATAAAGTGATCTTTCTCCGTAAACTGGTGCCCGGAGGCAGCGAACATAGCTTTGGTATCCATGTGGCCCGTATGGCCGGGATGCCGCCCAGTGTAGTTAAGCGTGCCAATGAAATACTGGGCGAACTGGAAACAAACAACCGGCAAGGCGGTATTTCCAAGCCCGTGGGCGACCTGGCTCAAAGCAGGGAAGGATTTCAGCTCAGCTTTTTCCAGCTCGATGATCCCATACTTCAGCAAATCAGAGATCAGATTGTCAATCTCGATATTAACAACCTGACTCCGATGGATGCGCTGAATAAGTTGAATGAGATAAAGCGGATTGCAGGGTTGAAATAGACTTACTATGCCTTGAAATATGCGGTTAGTTCTTTCAGACTTGATGCCTGGCTGTCAAGTTCTTCTGCACTGGCAGACATTTCTTCAGCGCTTGCTGCATTTTCCTGAGTTACCTGGTTCAGTTCATTGATGGCGGAATTTATCTGTTCTATACCACTGCTTTGTTCAGCACTTGCGGCAACTACTTCGTCCATTCTATTGATGGTATTTTCGATTAAAGGAACCAGTTCTGAAAGTAACTCGCTGGTTTCGTGTGATGTATTCAATCCTTTGGTCGAAAGTTTATTGATTTCATTGGAGGCATCCCTGCTTCGCTCTGCCAGTTTTCTAATTTCCCCTGCAACTACTGCAAAACCCTTTCCTTCCTGTCCTGCTCTGGCAGCCTCCACGGCTGCATTGAGTGCAAGTATATTGGTTTGATGTGCAATATCATTGATCACGGAAATTTTTTGTGTAATCTCTTCCATTGCATCCTGAGTAGCTTTTCCTTTTGATGTGCTCAGCCCTATCTGATCAGACAGTTTGGATAAAACGCTTCTTGTTTTTTCAGCATTGTGATGGGTTTGTTGAACATTGGCATTGGTCTGCTGCATGGTAGAGGAAATTTCTTCGATTGAAGAAGCCTGTTCGTTTGCACCCTGCGCTATTGATTGCGAACCTGTACTGAGGTGACTGCCTGCCTGGCTTATGGTATCGGCACCTATGGAGATACCTCTAATAATTTCATTTAATTTTTTTCGCATGCTTTCCAGTGCCCGGGCCAAATCTCCAAGCTCGTCTTTTTGGAGAACTGTAATGGTGTTGTTCAGATCTCCTGAGGCTATAATTTGTGCATTGTTAACTTCTTTGTGGATTGACCCGAGAATTAACCGGGTGAAGAAAATTCCTGCAAAAATGGTAAAGAGGATGATTATAATGCTGATTATGAGATTTAATGTCCGTATTGCCACTTCTTTGAGGTGCACTTCTTCATTATTTGATTCTATTACATCAGCTGTCTCGGAAATTAGCTCGTCAAACAGGACACTTAGTTCGTCTATTGCCGGAATTGTAGTTGTGGAATAGATACTGTCCGCTTTGGCCATTGCTTCTAACCGTTGATAATTCCATTGAATTACAGAGTCAAGATTTGTCAGTGTTTGTTCGGCATATAGGGAGGTTTGCATATTGAAAATATCTCTTGCTTTTTGTGTTTCCCCATTTTGCAAAAGTCTGTTTATTTCCCGGGCTGAGTTATGAAGTTTTTGGTGAGGAAGATGAAGATTATCCAGCAGGCTGGCTGTTTCCGGATTTTCTGTTATGGTCAGTTGTGCTTCCTCAGAGTGAATCCATTTTCCAAAAAGGCATTGTTCAGGATCCAGTTGTAACTGATAATCTGCACGTCCTTCAATTAAAGCACCTTCCAGTTGGTTCATCCACAGTAGGTGAGATACTTTTATGTCAGTTAGAGATTCAGATAGCTCAGAGTTGCCCTGACGAAATACTTTTTCAATTTCTATGGCTGACTGATGAAGTTCGTGGTGGGGTTTTTCAAATTTTTTGAGTGTTTCCGACATGCCTGGAATCATTTCTTCTGCTCTTTTCCTCTCTTCTCCGTAATACCATTTACCAAATTCACAGAGAGTGTGATCGGTTTCCAGGTTTAATTCACTGACATTATCGTCAGTAAGAAGTCTGGTTACTCCTGCTACCCATTGCAGATGTGTCGCATGATAATGTTCTATTTTGCTTTGAATGTTTCCGGATTCGATTATTGTTTCCGTGTTATTAATGATTCCATAAATGCCAACATTGGAAGTCAGTGCTAATGTTATTATAGCCAGAGCTATAATTCCGAAAGTAATGGTGAATTTAGTTTTCAATAGTGCATTTTTCCATTTCTGAGAAATGTAAGAGGTAAATTTCTTCATAACATAAAAAAAAATAAATATATAATACAGAAAGGGAGGGAGGCTACAGAGGGGGCTTGCCAGGTAGTTTTTGGTTTTAACGGTAATAATAATTAGAGGTTACATGTTTTTGCATAAATATTAAACAAAAAAGGTTAAGCAATTATAAACGTCTTATACATTCGTAAAGGGTTGCGAATGCTATAGGATTGAGAATTATTTGATTTTCAGGTATATTCTTTGACGCAAATTGTTTAGCCTTAATGCAGTATCATGAAACAGAATGTGGTTTAGTTTTGGGCAGCCCCGGACAAGTTTTTTGAATGATCTCTATTACCGATAGACTGAATCCGGGGCTTCGAAAAGTAGTAAAATAGTTTTCTCAGGGAAGTCGCAGACGTGGTTTTCCTGACGAATCGCGGGGCGTCAATACCTGATCATGATATTGATCACTCTTGTGGAGCTTTGCGGTTTAATAGTGCTGTAGGTACGATTCGTTTTGTTGCCGGGGATTTTAAACACGATAGTTGTTGGAGGATTTGTATTTTGCTGCTTAAACAGCCGGAAAAAACATTTGGTTGGTAAGTGATTGTCGCAAAAACGTAAAAAGGCCGGTAAAAAACCGACCTTTTAGTACCCGGAGCGGGACTTGAACCCGCACAGCCGCAATGGCCACTGGATTTTAAGTCCAGCGTGTCTACCAATTCCACCATCCGGGCGGATGTGAAATCCTTTAAATGCGGTGCAAATATAGTTTTTTCATCCGTTCTCTACAAGCGTCATCAAAAAAAAGTGCTTAAGTATAAAAAATAATTGGTCTTTCGGTTTTGTTTTGGTCTTAGCCCCTTGTTCTTGGGCAAAATGTGGTGAATGGTATGGTGGTGGGATGAATAAAAAAAGTGTTTTTGTGTCGGTTATTTAAAAAAATCGTTCCTTTGTGCCGATGTTTTTTTCAATACTAATTGATTTATGGAAAATAAAATTTATTCCGTGATAAAAGGAACTGGTTCATATGTTCCTCCAGGAGTAGTAAAGAATGAAGGTTTTTTGCACAATGTATTCTATTCTCCCGCAGGAGAAGGGATGACCAAAACCAATGAAGTAATTATTGATAAGTTCCGGGAAATTACCGAAATCATGGAGCGCCGTCATGTGGACGATCAGTATGTGACATCAGATATTTCTGCTTTTGCAGCAGAAAAGGCTATCAGTTCGGCCGGCATCGATAAGGAGAGCCTGGATTATATCATTGTGGCTCATAATTTTGGTGATGTCAGGAAAGAAACAGGACGCTCTGATATTTTACCTTCGCTTGCATCGAAGGTGAAGCATCAGCTTAAAATTAACAATCCATATTGTGTGGCTTACGATCTTTTGTTTGGCTGCCCCGGATGGGTTCAGGGGCTAATTCAGGCGGATTTTTTCATTAAGTCAGGAGAAGCCAAAAGAATTTTGGTTATTGGAGCCGAGACTTTGTCAAGAGTTTCCGACCCACATGATGTGGACAGTATGATTTATTCCGATGGAGCCGGGGCAGTAGTTATTGAAGCTGTTGAAAGTGATGAGCCGGTTGGTATTATTTCGCACATTGCCCGTACAGATACTATCGATCACGCTTATTTGTTACGAATGGGACCTTCATATAATAAGGAGATAGATCCCAGGGAACAATTCCTGAAAATGAACGGACGCAAGGTTTACGAATATGCTTTGCAAAATGTGGCACCTACTGTAAAAAAATGCCTGGAGAAAGCTGAAATTGACATTACTGATGTCAGGAAAGTTCTTATTCATCAGGCTAATGCCAAAATGGATTATGCCATTCTGGCACGTCTTTTCAAGTTGTACGGTTTGCGTGAGGTTCCTGAGCATACGATGCCCCTTACAATAGGAAGTCTCGGAAATAATTCAGTGGCAACAATACCGGTGCTTTTTGATATGATTATAGCCAAAGAGCTGGAAAACCATCGTCTGAAATCCGGAGATTATTTTGTGTTTACCTCTGTGGGAGCAGGTATGAATATTAATGCTGTAGTTTATAAGATGCCTTAAATCAATGCTTTGTTAAGTGTAATTATCTTAAATTTAATTTGGTCATACTCAAAAAACGAAAAATTTCTCGTTTGCTGGTTTGTAAATAACTCCTTAATTTTTTAATACAATTCTAAGCAGAGATGGTCTGTTTTTTGTAAGTAAAATAAAGATTTTTGAAAAATTGCTTTGAACATCTGACGGATGATTGGAGCAATTTTTATTTGACAATAAACATAGAAGAATTTATATATATTAAATAATGGTTATGTCTTGAACTCAGTGATGATTTTGGTGTTTCTTAAATATGAATAAATTTGTGGTTATATAAAGTCAAAGAATAAATTATATGAGAAAAGCAAGTCTGGTTTTTTTATTTGCATTCGTTTTGAGTGCATTTTCGGTGCATGCTCAAATTCTGGAACCCGTAAAGTGGTCTTTTTCGCTCAATAAAATTTCTGAAACTGAATATGAAGTAATTGCCGATGCTACAATAGATGATAACTGGCATCTGTATTCTTCAAATATACCTGAAGGAGGTCCTATCCCGACTTCTTTGGTGCTTATCAGCCCTGAGGAGCAATTTGCTGTTGGTGATCTGCGGGAAGAGCCTGAAGCAGACATTCAGTTTGATCAGGCCTTTGATATGGAACTAGCATGGTTCTCCAATGAGGCCAGACTGATACTGCCGATCCGGCTTAAGGATCCGGATGTTGATGTTATCGAAGGTTATGTGGAGTTTATGTCCTGCGATGACGAACAGTGCCTGCCTCCGGATCGTGTGGATTTTTCTTTAAAACTGAAAGGACAAAGTAAGGCAAGTAATGAAAATGTTGAAGAGGTAGAAGCAGATGATTCCTCTGAAGAAATTACTGAAAAAGGATCAGCTCCCGCAGAGACAAAACCATCCGGGACCGGAGATGACTCGAAGGCCCAGGGGAACTGGACTATTTTTTGGTTGTCATTTTTGGCTGGTTTTGCTGCGCTTTTGACTCCTTGTGTATTTCCGATGATACCCATGACGGTTAGCTTCTTTACCAAGCAGAGCAAAACTAAAGCTTCAGGTTTCAGGAATGCCATCTTTTATGGTATTTCAATTATCGTAATTTATGTAATTCTGGGTACAGTTGTAACTGCTATTTTTGGGGCAGATGTGCTTAATGCCTTGTCCACCGATCCATGGTTTAATCTCTTTTTTGCCGGATTGCTTATTGTTTTTGCTATTTCCTTTTTTGGTGCATTCGAAATTGTATTACCCAATTCATGGGTAAGTGCTGCTGATAAAGGGGCTGATAAAGGGGGAATGGTCGGTATCTTTTTTATGGCATTTACGCTGGCCCTTGTTTCTTTCTCATGTACAGGTCCTATTGTTGGGACATTGATTGTTCAGGCGGCTTCGGTAGGAGGGATGGCGCCAGTTATAGGAATGTTAGGGTTTTCCCTGGCTATAGCCCTGCCATTTGCGTTATTTGCTGCTTTCCCCGGGTGGATGAATTCCTTGCCACGTTCGGGAGGATGGTTGAATTCTGTAAAGGTTGTTCTTGGATTTTTAGAATTGGCCTTTGCCTTCAAGTTTTTGAGTATTACCGATATGGTTTTGGGACTTCATATTCTCGAACGTGAGGTATTTATTGCTATTTGGATTGCCATTTTCGGAGCACTTGGCTTTTATCTGATGGGAAAAATCAAATTACCTCATGATTCGCCGATGGAGCATCTGCCGGTTTCCAGGATGATGCTGGGGTTGGTTGTTTTTGCTTTTACTATTTATATGATTCCCGGACTATGGGGAGCTCCGGTTAATTTGATAAGTGGTTTTCCACCGCCAAATAACTATGCTGAGTCGCCCTATGGAGTAGGGAATAAAGCTCCCGGTTCAGGAAGAGGCAGTGCTGATCCACTGGGTGAGTATATGCATCTTGGTCCACAGGGAATTCCTGCTTTTGATGATTATGAAAAAGCACTTGCGTATGCCAGGCAGGTAAATAAGCCTTTATTACTTGACTTTACAGGGAAGGGATGTACCAATTGCCGGAAAATGGAAGACGCAGTTTGGTCCGACCCCGCCGTAAGGGAGATGCTTGCCAATGATTATGTATTGACTTCTCTTTATGTTGATTTTCGTCAGGAGCTTCCTGAAGATGAAAAATATACTTCACCCGTTACCGGTAAGAAAATTAGATCAATCGGAAATAAGTGGAGTGATTTTCAAATCTCCCGTTTTCAACGAAACAGTCAGCCGCATTATGTAATCCTTGGACACGATGAAAAGCCTTTGATTGATGATAGAGGCTACAATACTAATGTTCAGGATTATATTGATTGGCTGAAATCAGGACTTGACCAATTTAAAAATCAGTAGAAAGGATATATAAATTTCCACGGGTCTCCGGTTTAATAAGTAAGTTTGCTTCATCCTGAACAAAATGGATTAACAGCAATCTTTTACCAGAGAGCATATTTTTGCGGACGGCACTGAGGCTTACTTTCAGAATCAGTAAATTGTTTTTTACCGGATATTGACAACAATAATTTTAAGCGCCCTTTTGCGGATCATTTCGCAAAGGGCGTTTAAGTTTTGTGCATGGCTTATCGCATGTATTGGTAAGAAGAAAAACAGTCATTTATCTAAGTTAACTTATTGTTGGTAAAAAAATCCTTTACCTTGGGGTTTTATTCTTCTAGATTTGAAGATTAATTTCAACTGAAATTTTCGATAATTTCTGAGGACATTGAATTATCTGATTTGGAAGAATGGTTGAAGAATAGCTGAGAAGAAGAATGTCAATTAACATCTTACTTTAATCTGCCTGAAGGAATGAGGAAAATATTACTAGCTTTTATATTTGTGGGATTAGGAATTTCTTTTGTAGGGGCCCAGCAAATTGATTTTTACAATCTGGATGAAGAACAACTTTACAGCCCCGACAGGAAATACAACACATGGTCTGTTACAGCAGGGGTCGGACCGGTAATTTACTATACCGATGTGGTAGATTATTCAGTGTTCCCTTCTCAAAACTGGAATTTCGGTCCTTCTTTTATTGTCAGCAAACAATTGGGACGTCCCTGGTCTGTTGATGCCCAGTTTTTGATGGCCGATATGTACGGGGAAAAGAATACTCGTTTTTTTGAAGGCGATTTTTATGATCTTACATTAAATCTGAATGTGAGCATTAATCAGCTTGTCCTTTTTGGACCCATAAGAGATAAGCTTAATATTTACGGTAAAATTGGTCTTGGTGTTAATTATTTCAGGGCTCGTCAGAGGAGTCTTGAAAACGGAGACTGGATCACTGTTGGAGATATTCATGGAAGTACCCCTGGATATCCAAGACCTTACGGGTGGGACGACAATGATTTTCTGGCGATTGGTTACGATATCGGCAATCCTGAGGAGAAAACTGACCGTGGTAGTGAAATAGTTGTTCCTATTGGAATGGGTCTTGATTACAGATTAAATAAAAGTTTCGATGTGGGGGTTGAACTGACTTTGCGCAATCTTACTCAGGATAATCTGGATGTAAATCTGACAGGTGCGGATAATGATTCTTATATGTCGGCCGCGGTTACTGTAACATACAAATTAGGGAAAAAAGATAAACGTCATGCTTTATGGACATATAAAGATTTTAATATGGCCTATCAGCGTGACAGAGGTATGGATCCTAATGCACAGAAACTTGATTCCCTGCGACAGCGTCTTGAAGAAATTGCAGCCAATGATTCATCAGTAACCGATACTACTTTTATCTACAGGGAAACTGTAGAGCGACGTGACATTCTTGCAGCTTCCGTATTTTTTGATTTCGATAAATCAGATATAAAGCCTGATGCACATAAGGTTTTGGCAATAGTTGCCCGGTTTATGATGGAACACCCTGATGAGAAAGTGCTGGTTCAGGGCTACTGTGATGAGCGGGGTACCGATGACTACAACATGAAGCTGAGTCAGCGGAGGTGCGATGCGGTAGTTGATGTGCTGATTCATGATTACGGACTTGACAGGGATCGCTTCCGGACCGAACCTCAGGGAGAAAGAGAACTTCTTTCTGATACTAAAAAGCTCGCTCCAAGGGGCATTCATATGGTCAATAGAAGAGTTGATATTTTCCTTGTCAGGGAAACAAAAAGTGAAGAATGAGAGGTTTTATTTTTTCAATATTATTATTCTTTTCCATCACCGTTGCCGCACAAATGCGCAATGAATCTGAAGTGAACCTGACCCCGGATATGATCTATTCTTTTGGGCAGAGTTATAATTCCTGGTCGGTAAGTGCCGGTTTCGGGCCGGTATTTATGTATACCGATCAAAGTGGATATTCTTTATTCCCCAACAGAGAAATTGATTTTGGCCCGTCAGTATGGGTTACCAAACATCTTGTTCCTGCCTTTGCATTTGAATTGCAATACCTGCAGAGTGATATGTTTGGTCAGGAAGGACAGTATGGTTTTCGGGGAGATTTGATGGATGTATCGGTTAATGGAATTGCAATAATTAATCAGATGTCGGCACGTCCCGGACCAATAAGAGATAAGTGGAATTATTATCTGAAAATTGGTGTAGGAGCCACGCTTTTTAGAAGCCGTTTATTTGACACATATACCGGAGAGGTGGTAAGACGCAGTCAGCTTTATGGTACTGCCAGCCCTGATTATGTGGTTCTGGGGTATGAGAGGGATAATCCTGATGAAAAAACAAACCGTATTGCAGATATTGTTGTTCCTATAGGGGTTGGGCTGATGTATCGTATTAGTAACAGCTTTGATGCCGGCATTGAGAGTGTGTTGCGTTTTTCGGCATCTGACCGGCTGGATAATATTTTAACCGGAGCTACCAATGACAGATATCTTTACACCACCGTTAATGTCAGCTATAAATTTGGAGACAAAGACCGACGGCATATGCGGTGGACCTACCGGGCCGAAGGTATGGATATATTTGGAAGACCGCTGGAAGATCCTGTTGAAGATGAAATCAGAAAACTGGAGGAAGATATTGCTCTTTATGAAGCAAATCGACCTGTTGATAAAGATTCTGTGGTGATTACAGAAACGCTCAGGATTATTTACGATCAGTATAATGTGAGGAGTATTTTCTTTCCTGCCGGACAATTTCGCAGGTTTAGTCCGGCCGATCAACTGATGATGGGGCTGGTGGCCATCGAACTAATAAATGATAAAGAAAAAAATCTTACATTATTCGGGCATTCAGATACAGACGGATCTGCAGATGAAAATATGCAACTTAGTCGTGAGCGGTGCCTGGCAATAAAAGAATTTATGGTTCATGAGCTGGAAATTGATCCTGGGCGGATTAAGATTGTTCCTCTGGGTGAGGAAAGTCCCTTATCCCCCGTGGAAGAATTGTCACCCCGTGGGCTTAAAATGGTGAACAGGCGTGTGGATATGGTTGTTGAGTAGGCTTTTTCAGTTGCCTGGTCGCATCGGGCCACAATTAAATAAACCAGGTAAAAAATGTTTTACTTTTTTTGCTTGAAAAAATAGGCTGACTATGTATCGGTGCCTTTTATATTCTTTCTGAACTTTTTAATTCAAGTGTGGGGTTGTTTTTTGGATAAAATAGTCTTAAATTACCCTCACTATGTTTTAAAATAATCATTAAGAGATTGATTAGACAGTCTTTTCAAAAATCCTTTTGCCTATGGTCAGATGTGAGAAGAAGAATTGTAAGAAAAGGGTTTCTGACAGGGATTTTCTTTATGGGGATTTCCCGGATGCCGGATTTGTTAAGGATCCTGAGGAGTTATTTCAGACTCCTGATGAAAGTATACAAAATCAAAATGATATTGATGATAAGAAATGCTGTGGATCTGATGAAGAGGCCGGAATTTAGTATTATGACAGACTCCTGATTTAATGAAGCACTATGTGGTAATGGGATTAGAAAAGCCATTTTTCTTTTTGTTAAATGTTTTGTATGATTGTACTCTTTGATGGATATTGTGTTTTGTGCAGTGGGTTTGCCCGATGGCTTAAAAGGCGTTTTTCGGGAAATATTGAGATGGTGGCTATGCAGTCGGATAATGGACAGGATTTATTGAAGATGCATGGGTTTTCAGCCGGGGATAATGATGAGGTAGTGGTGGTAGAAAAGGATTATTCTTTTTCAGGTGCATCTGCCATTCTTTATATTTTGAAACATGCCGGAATGTTTCCACGCATTTTATATACCATACTTAAAATTTTCCCTTCTCCCTGGATAAGGGCTGTATACCGGCTTATAGCCAATAATCGATATGGTTGGTTTGGGCGGAGAGGATCGTGTGCTGTTATTCAGGATTAAGTTCTCCTTTTTGGTCTTCCCGGTATTTTGCTGATAGCAGGGAAAGTGTTTTACCAAAAACCTTCAAGGCCTCGTTGGTTCCTTGCGAGATTTCTTTTTTCTGAAGTTTTAAAACAAAAGCATTATACATTGCTGCCAACATCAGTTCAATATCATGCCGTGGCTTTGGGATCATCTTTTTTTCAAGCTCTTTTATAAGAGGAACAGTTTTCATAAACTGCTGTTGGTAGGCAGATTCTTTTGGAGATCTCATTAACTGGAGGTGCAGTCGGTTCATGTCATCCACTGTATTGGTAATAACCTGTAAATGTCCTGATTGCTCCTTTTTTTCGTTTCGCATCATCTCGACCAGGTTTTCATACCATTCTTCCAGCTCTTTTTTTATTTCTTCAGGCTGTTCGTATTGGTCAATGATGTTTTTGCGAATGGAGTTCAAGTTTAGGTCTGAGGCTCTTATGAGATCTTCAATCTGCCACATATACAGGACATATCCGGCAATGTCATTGTGTTTTTTGTGTCTTGATATTATCATAGTCTGAGTTGACGTTGGGTGTTATACGAAAAATTGTTTAACCTTCAGGGTTTTTAAGATTATCCAGATCACGACGATCTTTTTTTGTGGGCCGCCCCGTGCCTCTTTGCCTGCTCATCTTTTGAGTCATTTTCATCATTTCCAGCAAATCCAGTTCCTCTTTCGGGGTAATATCTTCCAGATAACCCGCTACCAGTTTAGCACCCATTCTCTTTTCCGATAACTCCAAAACTTTATAGGTTTTAATTGCAGGAGGAATTTTGATGGATACTTCATCTCCTCTGCGAATCATCCGGGATGATTTAACCGGTTGATCATCAATGATTATCCGGCCCTTTTTACAAGCTTCGGCAGCCAGGCTTCTGGTTTTAAACAATCTTACAGCCCACAGAAATTTATCTATTCGAACACTTTCTGTTAAGTTCATAGTTGCTTCATTTATTGTTGTACCGACTCATGGTTTGCGCCAGTCCAATGGTTCCAAACCCTTTTATTATTTCGATGGCTTTATCCAGTCTTTCGGGCAAAGCTGCCTTTTCATCTTTATCCCAGGCTCCCAGGACATAATCAATTTGACGGCCACGCGGGTAATTGTCGCCAATACCAAAGCGCAGACGGGCATATTGGTTATGTCCCAGTATCTGATTGATATTTTTTAAGCCGTTGTGGCCTGCATCACTGCCTTTGGCTTTCAATCGCAGGGTGCCGAAGGGAAGTGCAAGGTCATCAACCACTACCAGTAATCTTTCTGCCGGAATTTTCTCCTGTTTCATCCAGTAGTTGACAGCCCTTCCGCTAAGATTGACGTAGGTGCTGGGTTTAAGTAATATAAAAGTACGTCCTTTAAATTTGTATTCCGCAATGTTACCGTAACGCCGGTCGTCAAATTCCAGATTCTCCTGCCTGGCCATTTCATCCAAAACATCAAATCCAATATTGTGGCGGGTATGCTCGTATTCCCGTCCTATATTTCCTAATCCTGCAATTAAATATTTCACTGTATCGTCCGATTGCTTTCCTGCCGGTCGCAGTAAATTAATTATATTTTGAAAAAGACCCATACTTGTTTTTTATGCAAAAGTACTTTTTTATTATTAAGCCGCATTAATGTTACTTTGACATATTATCAGGATAATTCATGAATAAATCAGGCTAAAAACACAAAAACCCCCATATAGAAATATGGAGGTTTTTGAAGTATTTTAAAAGTACTATTCTTCCTCTCCTGCTGTTCCTGCAGCGCGGGCAGCTCTTGTAAGTTTAACAGATATCACTACCTGATTCTTATTATTGAGCAACTCAAGATTTTCAAAGTTGAGGTGTCCTACCTGGATGCCTTTTCCGAGTCCCAGGTTGGTAATGTCAATTTCAAGTTGAGTTGGAAGATCTTTAGCCAATCCTTTGACTTTGAGCTTACGCTTTTCAATGGTAAGTTTACCACCGGCTTTTACACCTGCAGCCAGACCTTTTGTTTTGACAGGAATTTCGATAACAACAGGTTTGTCCTCAAATACCTGAAGAAAGTCCACATGCATGGCATCATCAGTTACCGGATGGAATTGTATATCCTGAATGACCGCATTATGTGCTGTCCCGTCAATGTTCAGATTTATAAGGTGAACATCGGGAGTGTAAATCAGCTTGTTAAAGTCTTTTAAAAGAGCTGCTGCATGCACGGTTTCTTTTCCCCCATAGAGTACACAAGGTACCTGACCTTCTTTTCGAAGTTGTTTTGTTGCTGTTTTTCCAAAATTCTCACGTTTGGCAGCTTTCAGTTCAATTGTTTTCATCTTTTTGTTTTTGAATGTGTTACTCAAAATTAAGATTGTAATGTGAAACCTTAATCTCCCATCACACTATGCCGTTTTGGGCGGCCGCAAAGGTAATAATTTATATTACAAATTGTGTACTTATAGATTGATAATTATAAACTTTATCTACTGTGTCGGCAAACAACTGGGCTGCCGAAAGTACTTTTATTTTTTCTGATTTATGTCTCAGAGGTATGGAATCAGTTACATAGATTTCGGAGATTTCCGATTTTTCAATGTTTTCAATGGCCGGACCGGAGAGTACAGGATGAGTGGCAAATGCGCGGACACTAATGGCTCCCTGTTGCATCATCATGTCGGCGGCTGTGGTGAGTGTCCCAGCTGTATCTACCAGATCATCGACAATAATTACATTTTTGCCTGATACATCCCCGATGATTCTCATCTCATCTACCACATTGGCCTTTGATCGATGTTTGTGGCAGATAACCATAGGCGAATCGAGAAATTTGGCATAGGTATTGGCTCTTTTGGAACCACCCACATCAGGGGAAGCAATGACCAGATTGTCGAGGTTCAGTTTACGGATATGCGGGACAAAGATGCTGCTTGCATAAAGATGGTCCACCGGGATATTAAAGAAACCCTGAATCTGATCGGCATGCAGATCCATTGTGATAACCCGGTCAACTCCGGCAGTGGTCAGCAAATCTGCAACCAGTTTGGCACCGATAGCTACTCTTGGTTTGTCTTTACGGTCCTGGCGCGCAAAGCCGAAATAAGGAATTACTGCAACCAGTTTATAGGCTGATGCACGTTTTGCTGCATCAATCATCATCAACAATTCAAAAAGATTGTCAGAGGGCGGAAAGGTTGATTGAATGAGAAAAACGTGTGACCCGCGTATGGTTTCTTCATAGGCGGCAGTAAATTCACCGTCGCTAAAATGGGTCATATTCACTTTTCCCAGCTCTCTTCCGTTGCAAAAACTGATTTTTTCGGCAAGATATCGGGTAGTGGTACCCGAAAATAGTTTGATTGGTGCTTTAGGTGGCATTTAAAGTCCTGTTTATCAGTTGTTTTCAGTGGTATTATCTGTTTTCAAAGATAAGAAAATTCACTTATTGTTAATAGAAATTTTGCACTAAAGTTACATCTGCAGTTTCAAAATAACAGATTATCTCAATGTTTTGTTAATTTTTTCAATGTAGGCAAGAACTTCATTCTGGCCCAGCCTGGTTGTAGAAGAGGTAAGAAACAAGGGCGGCAGTTCTTCCCATTCTTCACTAAGACGTTCTTTATATTTTGAAAGATTATTTTCCAGCTGGCCTGGTTTTAATTTGTCTGTTTTGGTAAAAACAATGGAAAAGGGGATTCCCAGCGTGCCTACATTCTGCATGAAATCCAGGTCTGCCTGTAAAGGGTCATGACGACTATCTACCAAAATAAAGAGATTGGCCAGATTGGGCCGTTCTTTGAGGTAGCTGTCAATCATTTTTTTAAATTTCTCACGTTCAGTTTTAGCAAGTTTAGCATAGCCGTATCCTGGTAAATCTACCATATACCAACTGTTGTTGATGAGAAAGTGATTAATTAATCTGGTCTTTCCGGGGGTTCCTGATATCTTGGCAAGCTTTCTGCGATTACAGAGCATATTTAGAAGCGATGATTTTCCTACGTTGGAACGCCCTATAAATGCATACTCGGGCTTGTTTGGTGCAGGACAATCTTTAGGACTTGGACTGCTGGTAAGAAAAGAAGCTTCGGTAATGTGCATTTTTTTTTGCAAAAATATGATGTTTTACCGGTTTTTGAAGTGTTTTTCTTTATAATAGTGAGAATTAATATTTATCTGGTCCTGTTTGTCTTCTGTTATTTATTTGTAAGTTGATTGATTATTAATTCTTTAAATGTTGGCGGCAGTCAGCTTATTATATTTGAATACAGCCGGTTATTGAAACTTCATTTCTTAGATGAGATTGTTTTGCCTCATTCGCTCAACCATTATCGCTTTTGATTAAACAATACTTCGTTAAGCTTTTATAAAAGCCTAAAGTTCAATCGTTTGCAAAAGAATGAATTTTTGTCTTAAAGCACAGGTTCTCAATGTTATATGATTTAGCTTTAATCTTATATCTAAAAGTCT
>CAYOFH010000020.1:0-34932 GCA_964403175.1 uncultured Marinilabiliaceae bacterium | reverse complement strand
GCTACCAAAGCGACTTTGATACCGGAAAAGACAGAGATCCCGGATATATTTACGGGCCAATTCAACCAAGGACAATTTATGCAGGATTGAAAATTTCGAACATTTTTTAACATTACGTTTGTAATGACTTGCTCTTTTGCATAAATGGATTGCTTGTTTTCCGTTAAAGCCGGAAAACAAGCAATTTAAACATTTATTCCCATCAAACCCAGCCTTTCTTTAAGCCCGTTCATATCCACCATTCTCTCAAACCGATAGATCCCTGACTCTTTTTCAGCTTTCATATAAGATGACCAGGCTAAAAGATAAAGTACTTCAGCACTGTCTCTTTGGACGGCTTCAATTGCTGCATCTCCTCCGCTGTATAAAAGCTGTCCTAATTCGTCAGGATATTGCTCAATGGCCCTTTTCAACTTTTCCTCAAGAAAAGAAATTTTATCAGGGTGCAGGTCTTCCGGCTCAACTCCAAAATGATTTGAAATAAAAATCAAAAATTCTTTAAACCTCTCTTCATCATTCTTTTTTGATTTAAATGCGGCAAGAAAACGACCGATTTCTTCAATCAATCGTAGAATGTAATCTTTTTGGTACATATTTTTAGAGTTAATTATTACCCAGAAGTTAGAGATCAGAGGCGGGAAATTTGAGGTTTGTGCCCCGTACAAAATACAAAAGCCGGAAGTGAAATCTCGTAGGTGTAGAGTTAGAAAAAAGAACACCTGCCATAAAATACCAAACAGATGCTCTTTTCTGATTATATGTCCTATTCAAGACTTGCAGGCTGCTGACCACGCATTCCCATTATGTCCCGGTCAAATAAATACAAATTATTATCTCCCAATAGTTTAAGTTTATCCAGAATAGCAGACGCAGAGGCCTCCTCTTCAATCTGCTCATTGACGAACCACTGCAGCCAGTTATGTGTGGTAAAGTCTTTTTCATTCAGACAGACTTCAACAATATCGTTGATGGAAGCAGTAACCTTTTGCTCATGTGCGAACACCTGCTCAAACATAGTTTTTACATTTTTAAAGTCAACTGGTGGCTTATCAAACCCGCTAATAACAGCCTTACCTCCTCGCTCATTCACATACTTCACAATTTTGAGCATGTGCATACGCTCCTCATCCGATTGTGCATACATCCAATGGGCTATACCTTCCAGTCCGTTACATTCTGCCCAGCTGGCCATAGCCAGATAAAGACTTGATGAATAGCCTTCTTTTTCTATTTGCTCTACAAGCTTTTTCTCTACTTTCTTATTCAGCATAACTTTTGTGTTTTAAATTTGATTCTTTACAATATAAGGCAAACCTGACGATTTTGGTTTAAACAGAATCTGAACAAAACTTTTTAAAAGAGATTTTTTATTCGTTGCGTTTAAAATCTGTCAATAAATGCAAATTACTTCACTGCGTTCGTTATTGGAGCATTTTCAGGATTAAAAATTATTAAATTCTAAAAATAAAACTATTAACTTAATTTGTCCATAAATTATCGTCATGATATGTTCAAACATCAAGAAACACAAGTAAACTTAATCAAATTAGAAACAGGAAATAATGAATTGTTTTCAAGTCAAATTTGATGAGGACACCATTATTTCGCAGATAATTGGACAATGTAACAGGTTAATTTGTGAATTAACAAGGTGAAATGAACTGAATTGAAAGCTGTTTGTTAAGAATGATTAAAAACAGTCTAAATTGAAGTTTATCATGATTCGAAAAATCCTTGTGGCAAATCGCGGCGAAATTGCAGTTCGAATTATTCGTTCCTGTCGTGAATCGGGCATCAAAAGTGTAGCTATATATTCCCATCCCGATCGCACTTCCATGCATGTACGCTATGCAGATGAAGCTTGGGCTGTTGGCCCCGGACCATCGGGACAAAGTTACCTCAACATTGACAAGATACTTGAAGTAGCAAAAAAAAGCGGGGCTGATGCTATCCATCCCGGATATGGTTTTCTTTCCGAAAATGCCGAATTTGCTGACAGGGTTACAAAAGCAGGACTTGTCTTTATTGGGCCAAGTACGGAAGCGATAAATGCAATGGGTGACAAAATGAGAGCCAGGGAGCTAATGATTAAAGCAGGAGTGCCTGTTGTGCCAGGTTCCAACAAACTCACGGATGATGAAAATGAAAATCTGAAGGTGGCCACTGAAATTGGTTTTCCGGTTATGATAAAAGCCTCTGCCGGAGGTGGAGGAAAGGGGATGCGTCTGGTTGAAACACCGGCAGAACTACATTCATCCATCAAGCGAGCTCAATCAGAGGCTCTCAATGCTTTTGGGAACGATTCAGTTTATATGGAAAAATACCTTAAATCTCCTCATCACATTGAGGTACAAATATTGGGAGATCAACACGGCAATATCATTCATCTTTTCGAACGGGAATGTTCTGTTCAAAGACGACATCAAAAAATAGTTGAAGAAACCCCATCACCCTTCATTTCGGAAAAAATCAGGCAACAGATGACCGACAGGGCTGTTGCAGCAGCTAAATCAGTAAATTATACAGGTGCCGGAACAGTAGAATTTCTGGTTGATGCCGACATGAATTTTTACTTTCTGGAAATGAATACCCGTTTACAGGTTGAACATCCCATTACCGAAAGAACCACAGGAATTGATCTTGTTAAAGCTCAGATAAAAATTGCTAACGGAGAACCATTACCATGGACGCAGAAAAAAATTCAAAAATCAGGTCATGCTATTGAATGTCGCATATACGCCGAGGATCCTGATCGGAATTTCATGCCGGCAGCAGGAACGGTACTGCATATTACCGAACCTCTGGGATTGGGTGTCCGCACGGATGGATATATCTACGAGGGTTATGATATTACGGTGTTTTACGACCCACTGATCTCCAAGCTTATCGTTTGGGCCCAAAATCGCGAGGAGGCTGTCCAGCGAATGAAAAGAGCTCTCTATGAATATAAAATCACTGGTGTAAAAAACAATATCAAATTTCTGGAGCGCATCATGAATACAGGGGACTTTATAGATGGGAAATACGACACTCATTTTATTGAGAAACATAAAGATTTTCTTATGAAAGGGGAAAACTGCAACAATGAATGTAGAGACCTGGCAATGATAATGGCTTTTGTGGAACATCAGTCACATGTTGATAAACGACTGCAGTTCACTCAACATCAGAATAACAGATCAAATTGGAAAGAGTATGGCCGACTACACCGGTTTAATCCGTTCTAGTGTCCTGTCAAATGCAGGATCCTGGATATTTCATAAATCAGAAATTACGCGCATTAAACATCGAAAGATTAATCAATAAAGAAAACCGAAAAGAACCAACTATGAAAGTAATAGCCAAAAACGGCAAGCATCAGGAAGAAATAAAAGTTATTAAAAGAGAAGGTTCCATTCTAAAGGTGGCTGTTGGCAACAGGGAATACACCCTGGACATTGAGAAAGTTGAAACGGGTGTTTATTCAGTCCTGCACAAAGGTGCCAGCCACAATATGGAAATAATAAAAAGCGAAAAAAAGCATTCATATGCAGTCAACACTCAATATCATTCATTTGATATTGAAATAGCACCTGGAGGAGCACTAAAAGAAAATAAAAAACACCGTGGCAACCAGAGTGAACGAATGACAGCACCAATTCCCGGTAAGGTAATTTCGGTTAAAACATCTGTCGGAGAAACGGTTTCGGAAGGTCAAACCATTGTAATATTATCTGCAATGAAAATGGAAAATGAATTAAAAGCACCCATCAGTGGAATTATTTCAAAACTAAATGTGAAAGAAGATGATGTGGTTAGGGAAAATTCAATTCTCGTGGAGATTAAAGCTATGGAATAAACATCAATAGATTTTTTGATATAAATAAAATTAGTCAGTAATGGTTTACTTTACCTAAGCACCAAATCTGTGACTATCTTACTACCGATTTTTTCATTCATATTCCGGATAATGGTATCCCGATGCAGGATCAGTTCACTTCGAATGATACTACTGTGTAAAGTAACATAAACCACACCGTTGCGAAACCATACACTCTTGGTTACCCGTGAAACAGACGGCCCTACCACCTCCCGCCAGGCAACAGGAATACGTGAATTGTATATTCCTTTGGAAAGAGAAGGCTGTTGTCCCATTATTTCGCGCAGTATATCTTGCAAGGGTTGAACTGAATTTTTCCGGTTATTCCGGTTTTTATAACTCATCCTTTATTTTTTTTGAACTACTCCGTTATCAACTTCAAAGAAACGATTTTCTTTTCCTGTTTTTTCAACAATTTCGGTTAATCGCTGCTGTTGAGTATCAGTAATAAAAATTTGCCGGAACTTCTCCTGTGATACAAGTTTAATCAGACTATTACCTCTTTCTTGATCCAGCTTATCAAATACATCATCCAGTAAAAGAATAGGTCCAAATCCATTGTATCGGGAAAGAAACTCATATTGAGCAAGCTTAAGCGCAATCAAAAACGACTTTTTCTGCCCTTGTGAACCTTCCTTTTTGACCGGTCGTCCATTTAACTGAAATTGAAGATCATCCTTATGAACTCCTTTAGTTGAATATCCAAGAATTAAATCCCGCTGACGGTTTTCCCTCATCCTGCCTAAAACATCAGCTGACTGATGATGTGAATTATACAAAATATCCACCTCTTCATTGCCTCCGCTGATGTGCTGATAAAACTCCCTGAATACGGGAACCAACTGTTCCATAAATCCGGTTCGTTCCTCAAAAATTTTTTGCCCCAACAGTGTCATTTGTTCATCCCAAACATCAAACTGGGCATCCAATGCATCAGTGAGTCTTACACTTTTTTTGAGCAGGGTGTTTCGTTGTACTAAGGCACGATTGTAACGAATTATTTTCTCAAGATAGGCTTTATTATATTGAGAAACTACACTGTCTATATATTTTCTTCTCTGATCACTTCCTTCTACAATAAGTCTTTCATCGGAAGGGGAAATCATTACAAGAGGCAGCAAACCAATATGTTCAGACAACCTGGAATATTCTTTTTTATTTCTCTTAAATTGTTTTTTCTGATTTCTTTTCAGAGCCACATAGATTTGTTCCTCACTCTCATTCCGGTCAAAAGTGCCCTGAATCACAAAAAAATCTTCATCGTGACTGATATTCTGACTATCAATCGAATTAAAGTAACTTTTGCAAAACGAAAGATAGTACACAGCATCCAATAAATTAGTTTTCCCTGCTCCATTAGCCCCAACAAAACAATTTATCCCGTCACAGAAATCCAACTCAACCTGCGATACATTTTTATAATTGAGTATGTTCAGATGTTTTAAATACACTTTCAGAAAAATTAAAGGTTATTTTGTGCTGTTGGCAAAATATTTTCCAAAAAAACAGGTTATTTCAGCAACCGGGAATTATATTTTTTTCTACAATTATCTGCTGACAAACATTTATGCAATAAAGCATACCCTCATAAATAACTGATAACAAACAAACTAAAAATAAACCTTGGTTTTCACAAAAAAGAATAATTCTGCATTTTAACCGGGACTTTACATAAATTATAGATTACGATGTTCAATTACCTGCAAATACAGGCGTTCTGAAAACAAAATTTTATTCTCTTCATCAATTTTCTTTGTGGTTGCCCGTATTTATTGATAATTGAACATCTCCTAACGAAAACTTATGAACGACCAGGTAAACCTGTCTTCGGGGAAACTTCAATTAGACAAACAGCAAAAATAAGCAAACTAAAAGATAGAGAAAGCTTAGTTTGATTAATTTTTTTATCAAACCCTGTTTTGAATAATATTGAAAAGAATTACATTTGCCTACGGAAAAAAAAATTAAAATACGACATGGCAAAAAACCAACAACACGACGACAGCTTTGAAAATGTTGAGTCGGCATTAACAAAAACCGAACAATTTATTGAAAATAACCAAAAGCTGATCAGTTTTGCAGCCATTGCACTCATAGTAATTGTAGGTGGCTATTGGGCTTTTAAGAAACTATACATGGAGCCATTACAAAAAGAGGCTCAGGAAAATGTGTTTCAGGCTCAGCAATATTTCCAGACCGATAGTTTTAATCTTGCCCTTAACGGAGATGGAATGAATCCCGGATTTATTGAAATTATTGACCAATATGGGTCTACCGATGTGGGGAAATTGTCCGAATACTATGCAGGTGCCTGCTATTTAAATCTTGGCGATTACGAAAATGCCATTGATTACCTCGAAGGCTTTTCAACTAATGAGCCTATTTTGAAGGCCATTGCACAGGGCGCTACCGGTGATGCCTATATGGGGCTGGAAAATAGTGATGATGCAATTAAATGGTATGAAAAAGCATCTAAAACGAACAATGAGCTAATTGCACCTGTTTATCTTTTTAAACTGGGACTTCTTTACGAGCAATCCGGTAAAAAAGAGGAAGCATTGGAAGCTTACAACAAGATCAAGAGCAACTACAAAAACAGCGCCGAGGCACAACAGATTGACAAGTATATAACCCGGGTAAAAATATCAGGGTAAAGCTTTTATCTGCAAGTCGGATTGTTTTTTATAATTTATTATATTAAAGGTTGTCTGTAAGGCAACCTTTTTTTAATTGATTTATCAATAAAATAAATTCTAATACAAATATTATGGCAACAAATCTTAAAAATTTATCAGATTACGACCCTACACAAATTCCATCCGCAAAAGATATGAAATTTGGCATTGTAGTTTCGGAATGGAATCCCGTTATCACTGATGCATTAATGCAAGGTGCCTGGGATACGCTGATCAGAGAAGGTGCCAGAGCCGAGAATATTATTGTTGCACATGTCCCAGGAAGCTTTGAATTAACTCATGCAGCCCGGCAGTTTGTCAAAAAAACAGATGTTGATGCTGTAATTTGCCTGGGATGTGTAATCAAAGGTGATACTCCACATTTCGATTATGTATGTCAGGGAGTAACTCAGGGCATTACTCAGCTCAATGTCAAGTACGGTAAACCCGTTATATTTGGAGTACTGACCACCGACAATCAGCAACAGGCCTTAGACCGTGCCGGAGGGAAACATGGAAATAAAGGAGATGAAGGAGCCGTAACAGCTATTAAAATGATTGCACTTAGCCGGGAATTGAAAAAGAATAAATAGAAAACTAACACAATGTCAAAATATCGTCTTCTAAGAAAAACAATTGAACCCAAAATCCAGTTTGTCGGTGAGCAATTTCTTGAAACTCCGGCTATCCAATTGTTCCGTTTTTCAGAGCAGGGATATGTGGAAACCAATTCAGAAGGCGACCTCAAAAAAATACTTAATACTCTAAGTTCTTCAGAAAATGAAGTCATTTGGATCAATGTACACGGGATTCACGACATCGGTATCGTTAATCAGATTTCGGAGCATTTTAAAGTAGACAGATTGATAGTTCAGGATATTGTTGACACCACCCAAAGGCCCAAAATAGAAGTATATCCTGACTATCTGTTCTTCACTGTTAAGTCTTTACTCCCTTCCAATCACCATAGTGTTGATACGGAACAAATTAGCTTTATTCTGAGAAACAATGTTTTGTTGTCTTTTCAGGAAAAAAAAGGAGATCATTTTGAACACATCAGAGGCAGAATACGCGAGGGAAAAGGGAAAGTGCGAAAAAGCGGTGCCGATTATCTCCTGTATCTATTAATGGACGCCATAACAGGTAATTCCTATACAACTCTTAACCGACTGGAATCACAGCTTGACCAGCTTTCTGAAGAAATAATGAAAAATCCTAACCCTGAAAACATCCTAGCTCTTGAAGAGATAAAAAGAACTCTTTTCGGATTACGAAAATCCATTTTCCCAATAAAAGAAGCCATTTTGTTTTCTGAGAAAGGCCAAACAGAGCAGATCAGCCCCCACACCCGTCCCTACTTTTCTGATCTGAAGGACCAGTTGATGCAACTTATTGACGAAGCAGATATCAATCTGACACGTGCAGAAGGAACCACCAATTTATTCTTCTCCTATCAGGGGCACAGAATGAATGAGGTAATGAAAGTACTAACCATTGTTGCAACTATTTTCATTCCCCTAACCTTCATTGTCGGAATTTATGGGATGAATTTTGAACAGATGCCAGAATTGAAATGGAAATATGGCTACCCGGCAGCCGGGGGTGTTATGGCACTGGCAGCTATCGGAATGCTTATCTACTTCAAACGAAAAAAATGGCTTTAATAGTTTCTATTCTTTAACAGATTCAAGAGAAACAGTAAAACAAGACCCTTCACCCGGTTCACTGGTCACCCATATTTTACCCTTATTCATATCAATCAATTGTCTGGATAACATCAAACCTAATCCGGTACCAGCCTCTTCACTGGTCCCGGTAGTAGATAGATTTCCGGAAAGAGAAAAAATCTCCTTCTGCTTCGCATTCTGAATACCAATGCCGGTATCTTCCACATGTAGTAAAACTCTTTCACCCTCCTTAGAAGCATAACATCTCACACTTCCCCGGTTCAGGGTAAACTTCAGACCATTGTGTATTAAATTACGCACAACAAACTCTAACATATCACGATCCGCTCTAACAAATACATCCTCTGCAACCTGATTGGAAAGTTTAATTTCCTTCTTTTTGGCAATCAAAGCCATCTGATTAAAACACTTTTCAACAAGATTTCGAAGGTTTATTCTGACAGGAAAAGGTTTTAATTGTCCAAGTTGCGATTTAGACCAGGTAAGCAAATCATCGAGCAACTTATAAGTTTGCGCTGACATCTTGCTTATTTCGGATGCCAATTTCTTAATTTCCGGAATAGATTGATCTTCAATACCATCATTTAATAATGAAGCAAACCCAATTATTGCCTGAAACGGACTCCTTAAATCATGGGCAATAATGCTAAAAATTTTATCTTTAGTCTCATTCAGATCCCTCAAATGAGCTTCACTCTCCTTGAGTCTATTCTCCATTCTAACCTTTGTGCTCACATCGGTTACCAACATGCAATACAGCAAACCTCCCAGCCTGAAAAGTTTAAACTCCAGCATCTTACCGTTGCTCATATCTTCCCATTCACAAACTTCTTCCCCCTGTTGAATGGTTTGGTGTTTGGATAGAAGTCCCTGAATATTCTGATTTTTTAGTACTCCTGACAGTTTCTGATCAATAAATGAAATACGGTTAAAAATCACCGAAGCTTTTAAATTAGCCTGCTCTATATTAAAATCAACAACTGTGCCTTCAGATTTTTCTGCATCAAGAATAAAAATTCCAACGGGAGAATTTTCAAAAAGTTTCTCAAAGAGCTGATTTCTCTCTTCAAGCTCTGCTTTCAGACGCTTTCGTTCTGTGATGTTAAACTTCACAGCGATATAACCATTTATCTGTTCATTGTCATCGGAAAAAATTGGAGAAATAGAAGCTTTTTCCGATATCACTTCTCCAGACTTAGTGCGGTTTACTAAATCCCCACTCCAGCTTTTACCATTTTTTATCGTATTCCACAGCTCGTCATAAAACTTTTTGGAATGAAACCCACTTTTTAAAATGGAAGGCTTTTCCCCCATAACCTCGTCTCGTGTGTATCCATAAACAGTTTCAAATGTTTTATTTACAAACTCGATGTTACCGTCTGTATCGGTTATCAGAATAATACCTTCGGAGTTATCAAGTGCTTTTACAAGATGTCGTTCCCTGATCATAAAAAAATAGTTTAGGTGTTGGGTTACATATACGCACCCTGATTACAAGTATCCCCTCTTTTTTGACGATTACCCGCAATGAATACCATAACCGTCCAAAAAAGGATGATGTATGTTAAGACAACTCTTGCAAATAACCTGTCCATCTTGTTTTTTCCCTCGGGAACTCATGAATATTTCATTGCATTGATCGCAAATAAGGCTTTCTTCTATGGGGGCATAATCAGGAACAGCTATTTTCTTTTCCTGAACATCAAACAGTTCATCAAATGATATATCCAGCATCCCAAACGAAGCATCCTGAGATACCTGTTTGAACTGTTCTTTTAATCCGGCATCATGGTTTCTTCCAACTACTACTTTTTCAAACAGATTATTAAAATCCGAAAAACGTTTTCCAATAATCTCTCTTATATCATTTCGGGCCCTTATCCTGTAACCATTCCCATTCCGGCTTGCCATAGTAACCGCATTTTTGCCATAATCATGAAAAATTAAGGCATTATTGCCAAAAGTGCAACCACTGACGTACTGCACTCCATCAGAGAAACAATTATTGGTTTCAACAAATGCCAGTAAATCCTCCATCCCATCAGAATTGGATCGAACAATATCCAATAGATGCACAGTAGCCATTACACCCATTGCCAGGCCGGGACAATAATGCCCATGAATTTGTCCGGCCTGCAACAACAAGGCTGACACTTCCCCCCTGGAAATATGCTTTTCTATGTTGAACCTTGGCCTCGAAAGGGGCACATCGGCCATCATTTCAAGATTCCGGAAAAAAGAAAAGTCCGTAGTTTTCAAATCAATAACAGGAGTACCATCAATGGCATCCAGACCGGAAACAAACAGAATGTTTTCTTTTCGTTCGATGAGCTTCACGGTAGTAACCCCGATACCATTGGGTCGTTTAGGACTTCTGGATGCAAAAACACCTCTTGTTTCACCATTAAAAATCTGCTGAACAAGCTCATAGGAGTCCGACTGATGAAACAAAAACAGAACATCAATGTACTTTTGGTCTTCAATTTTAAAAAGACCTTCAGCAAAAGAGTTTTCAACAACGATTTTAGAAATTATCTGTTGTGCATTTTTCACAAAATGTTTTTCTTTTAACTCGTTTTTCACAAAGGCGATAGGCTGGAATGTTGCCATGGAAGAGAAATTTGAGATTAGATATTAAATTACTTGAAGTTAGATTAAGACTGAGGTTTAAAAGCAAACTGAAGATTTGTCTCCCTGCTTCATTCAAGTTTGGGGAGAATATAACTCTGTCCACTCCTATCTATCCTTTGAATATCCACATCGTAAAGTGTTTTCAGGTTTTGTTCTGAAATTACACTTTCATTTCCCATGGATATAATCCGGCCATCCTTTAACAGTAAAAATTGCATCGCATAGCGCAAAGCAAGATTCAAATCATGAATAGCCACAATAACAGTAATTTTCTTACCTGATATATTTTTAAGAAGTTTCATTACTTCGATCTGGTGTTTCAGGTCCAGACTTGAGGTAGGCTCATCAAGGATAAGCACATCAGGTTGCTGCACAAGTGCCCGGGCTATATGAACACGTTGCAGCTCACCCCCGCTAAGTTCGCTGGTAAGTCTTAGCGCCAGGTGTTGCAATGATAATTCATGAATAATCTCTTCTGTTATCTCATGGTCTTTTCTACCCGGACCCCAGCTAAGATAAGGTTTTCGTCCCAAAAGCACGGTGTCAAACACAGTTGACGTACCAGAACTTCCTCCTGATTGAGGAACATATCCAACATGCTGAGCAAGATAACGTCGTGAATAATTTTTCAGTTGTTGACCATCCAAATAGATTTGCCCTGAATCTGGCTTTAAAAGTCTGTTCAACAATCGAATAAACGTACTCTTTCCGCTTCCGTTGGGACCAATAACAGCATAGAAACCTCCACTCTCGAAACCACATGTGAGATGGTGAAGAATCATCTCTTTGGTATATCCAAATGTTACATTTTTTACCTTTATATCCATTCTGTTATCTGTTTTTCCTAACTTTACGGATCAATAAAAACAAAAAGAAAGGGGCTCCCACGAAAGAAGTCACAATTCCTACAGGAATTACAACCGGAGCTATAATACTACGCGAAATTATATCGGCAAGTAACAGAAAAATTCCACCCAGGATAACTGAACTAATCAAAACAATACGATCATTATATCCAACCAACCACCTTGTCACGTGTGGAACCACCAAACCTACAAATGCAATAATTCCAAAGAAGGCTGTTGCAACCGCGGCACACAGAGAGGCAACCACCACCGCCAGAAGCCGAAGCCTGTCAACATTGACACCAAGACTCCTTGCTACTTCATCCCCTGCATTCAGTGCATTGAAATTAAAAGCATTAAAAACAAAAAACACTGTGGAAGGAAAAATTACCAAGACTTGAATAACGACTTTGTTCCAGGTTGCTTTAGCCAAATCCCCAAACATCCAGCTAATGACGGATGCCAGTTCCACATCAGTAGACAAATATTGCAACAGTGATGTTCCTGACTGAAAAAGAGAAGTTAAAATAATTCCTGCCATGACCAAAATCTCGGGGGTTGCGCCCCGCCAACGTGCAAATCCGGTAATCAGCAAAGCACAAAACAACCCAAAAAGAAAGGCAGAGAGAGTTACTACCCAGGGCATTTGAGATAGTTCGCCGAATTGAGGAGCAACACCTCCGCCCAAAGCTCCTAATGTCACAATTGCAAAAGCAGCCCCAAATGCTGATGCTGCGCTAAGGCCTAAAGTGAAAGGTGAACCCAAAGGATTTCGAATGACGGTCTGAATAACCGCTCCCGATAAAGATAGCGCTGCTCCTGTTGCCACTGCCGCTAAAACCCTGGGCATCCGGATAAAATAAACAATCTGTTCTGATACCTTGTCTCCCTTGCCCAATAAAGTGTTTATGACATCTCGCATCGACAAGACGGAACTTCCAACTGAAATCCCCCATAGAAGCAAAAAAATTAAAACAACCAGAGAAGCAACCAAAAAAATGATTTTCCGTAATTGATGTTGCCTCAATTCATCCTTCAGTTCAAAGCTTCTCCCATCCATCATAAAAATCTTTCATTTGGTCGAAAACATCCTTACCCAGTACAAAGCGATATATCTCTCTTGCCTTTTTTTCAAAATTAACATCCCTAAAAGCCTCGGGATAAGCAATGGTGCCGATAAACAATCCATTGATCAATACATTCTCAAAATTTGTGGCATACCAGTTATGTGGCATCAGAGTATAAACATTTCCCCGGGCAAAAGCTTCTATAGTCTGCATCAACGGAGTATCCGATGCAATGGCAGGCCTTATCTGGTCCAATCCTGCTGCATCCAGAAACAAATAATCGGGTTTCCAGGTAATTATCTGCTCTACATCAACATATATTCCAATGGGATCATTTGGCTCTTCCTCCATTAAACTCTCTGCCACATTGGTTACATTTACAAAATCAAATGGCGCAAAAAATGCCTGAGTGGAAGCAATGCCGTGAGTACCCCGGTATGAAATTCCACCCACATAAGCATTGGTGATGCTCTGAAATTTAGCTGTGCGATTATTCAACGTTTTTATTTCATCTTCAATAAATGATCGCAGGGTATCTGCACGTTCCTCTCTCCCTGTTATTTGTCCTATCAGCCCCAAAGCCCGATATAAAGTATCTCTGGCATTTCTCAGATTACCGCTCTTAAGTCCCACAACCGGGATTCCCGTTCTTTCCTGCAATTCATCTGCATCGGCGGCAGACATAAAAGCCATAAAGATTACATCCGGATTATTCATGGTAAGCAGTTCGCTATCACCCCCCATGTAAGGTCCGATAATAGGTTTTTCCAACAATTCGGGATGTGCAAAGGAATATGGACGCCCTGCCCGCAATTCTACATCCTCAACACCTGAAACCAAACTTACAAGGTCCATATAAACAAGCAACCGGAGGGCACCTGGTCCAACGCCTGCAATTTTGTTTACCTTTTCCGGAACTTCTACAGACCGGCCATACATATCCATAATCTTTACCTTTTCATGATTTTCATTATCTTCCCGGGAATTACAGCCGGAAAGGAATAAAATCAACAATAGTAAAAAGACAAAAAATCCTTGAATATTCATCCTCATAAACCAAAACATATTAAAACCATATAATAAAATACTTACCAGCGTTCTACCTATCAGGAAATCAGTTTTCAGGAAGACTACAAATAAGCTATCCGGTAGTAGTCATTGCCAGTTTTCCATGACTGACCCCTTTTAAAGCCTTCAGCTTATCGGCAAGTTCAGTAAGAACCTTTGATTTTCCACGTACAGCGATAATTTCAAAACATTCCCCGTCCGAAATATGGAAATGCTGTGAAGACAAAATTACCTCCTGATACGCGTGCTGAATATCTGTAAGCCGAACTAGTAAATCATTTTTATGATGGTTGTAAACCAGAGAAATGGAACCTGCCACCACATTATTACACTGCCACTTTTTCTCGACCAGATAATTGTGAATTAAACGTCTGATACCCTGAGAGCGATTGGTCAGCAAATTATCTTTAACAAATTGATCCAGCTCATCAAGCAAATCTTTTTCCAGAGATACTCCGAAACGAACGACTGACATGGTGTTATGTTTTTTAAATTAGTGCTACTACAAAAGTAAGGATTTCCAAATGAACAACAAATCCCCATTAAACTCCTTTATTACCTCGGTGATTTGAAAAAACATAAAAAGACCGGCTTCCAAAATTCTTGAAAGCCGGTTTTTCTGAGGTTTTTGTTTTCGGATTAAAGAACCCAGGCTGCATCAAACCCTTCACGCACAGCCTGAGCAACCCGTCTTGGAGCCATAGCATCACCAATCACTTTTACCCGGTCAAAAGATTCTTTCCATGCAAGGAGTTTGTCATCAGCAGGTTTTTCAAGTCCTAATCCAAGAATAACCCAATCCGCGGGAATCTTTTCGGACTGACCGGATTCTGTATTCTCTACCAGGATATGATCCTCCTTTACTTCCAGCAGTTTTCTTTGGGTCTTAATATCAACACCGGATTTCTTCAACTCCTGTTGGATGCTAATCATATTTATAGGATGTGTTCCGGGAGCAATTTGAGGCAACATCTCAACCAGAGAGGCTTTTACACCTGTTTTGGCCAGCATCTCTGCCACCTCACACCCGGTAAGTCCGCCACCTATAACAACCGCCTTTTGCCCCTTCTTAATGCTTACATCTTCATTGAGAAGTTTTTCGGCGGTAATAACTTTATCATTCTGAATACCATTAATCGAGGATGGAATAAAGGAATCAGCACCAACTGCAACAAATACGGCATACGGATTGTCCTTTGCTACCAACTCGGGTGTGGCAATGGTACCAAGTCTCACCTCCACATCCAGCTTTTCCATTTGTCGGTTCAGATAGTCTTTATACCATTCAATATCATCCTTATGGGGTGGCTTACAACCTGGAATCAACTGACCTCCCAATTCCTCTCTCTTCTCATACAAAACAGGCTTAAATCCCCTGAGGGCAAGGATACGGGCGGCTTCTATACCGGCTGGTCCACCCCCGATAATATCAACGACCCGGTTATTACCGTCTTTTACCATATTACGGAATTCCCTCTCTCTACCGGTGCATGCATTAACAGCACATCCAATAGTCTTTGGAGTAAAAATTCTTTCAATGCAATAAAGACATTGAATACAATGCCTGAGTTCATCCTCTCGCCCTTCAGCAGTTTTTTTCACCCATTCAGGTTCTGAAAGTAGTTCACGTCCCATTGCCACAAAATCTGCCCGGCCGTCTTCCAGTACCTTTTCCGCAAATTCGGGCTTACGGATAACCCCCACGGCAATCACAGGTATATCTACCTCTTTTTTCACCGCCTCAGCAAGATAAACCCGCCATCCCTGTTCGTATGTAATTGGCTCAAGCAAGGTAGGCATGGTTTCATAGGTGCCACAACTCACATCCAGTGCATCAGCTCCGGACTCCTGAAGGAAACGGGCAATTTCCTTTGACCCGTCCGCTGTAATACCCCCTTCCACAAATTCGTCGGCACTAAAACGTACCATTACCGGAAAATCCTTTCCGCAAAGCTCTTTGGTATTTTGAATAATCTCTCTAACAAATCGCATACGGTTTTCAAAATTCCCACCGTATTCATCCTGACGATGATTGGAGTGAGGACTCATGAACTGATTGATAAGGTAGCCGTGAGCCCCGTGAAGTTCAACTCCATCGAATCCTGCTTTTTGGCAGAGTAAAGCTGCATTGGCAAATTTACCCACCAAATCTTTCACTTCTTCCAGCGTTAAAGCCCGGGGCTTCTCTCCAACTCCCTGATTGATTACTTCACTGGGTGCCACGATCTGTTTGCCATTGCAAATCTGAGAATTAGACTGATTTCCTGCATGGTGCAATTGCGCAAAAATTCGGGTCTCATACTTATGAACCGCTTCTGTTAAACGACTCAACATCGGGACAAAACGCTCCTCATCCGCACGTGTCTGAATCATGGTTGCTTTTCCCAACTCAGGCTCAACGGCTATAATTTCAGTTACAATAAGCCCGGTACCTCCGCGGGCTCTTTCTTCATAATAAGCAATTTGATCATAGGTTATTTCACCATCACTGGAACACATCACTGTTCCCATGGCAGGCATTATCACCCGGTTGGGAATAGTTACTGAACCTATTTTCCCTTCTTTAAATAAATACGAATATTTCTTCATAATTATCATGTTTATTTAGTCATTCATGTTGGATAAAAGATTGGAGATTCTTTAATCCGAAAAGGCCTGAAACCGGCAGAAATAATCTCTTTTTAAAATAAAAATATCTCCGTACAGTAATGATACAATATAATGTTCCTGTGCTCAGGCTCTATTCCAATGCAGCTATAGCTAAAGAGAAGCTCATTATTGTAAAATATAAAAATCTGAAAAGACAATAGCCAGCTTAAACATGATCGTTAACAAACCAAAAAACATTCCAGGCATAAAAAGAAACCAACTAAACATCTGATTGACAAAACGAAAAGACGACAATAGAAGAAACCATTACAATCTTTAATTTAGACCTATTTTAAACACTAAAAACACCTTCTTAAATCCTAAACTGAATAATTCACAAATAATCTATTACAAAGCTCAGCTACCTGCGAAATACAATCGTCCTCAATAAAACTGATATGAAAATAATTAACACGGTTTACTATTTTTTTTAGGCCCTATTAAACTGGCGAACTTGCTCGTTTCATTATTCCCTTTACCAATTTCATCTGCAATTGCCTGTATTTATTGGTATTTGAACATCTCATAACGAAAACTTATGAATAGACCCGGTTAAAAATTCAATAAATTAAAGAATTAAAATCGCTAATAACCTCAAAGTTTCACGATTCATTGCTTTTTCACTAATTTAGCAGATTCAAGAGACAACCAAAAAGACTCAAACAAAAAGGTCATCCTGGTGGTTTTAGTAATTGTGAATCGACCAGGAGGAGGAAGGGCTGGGAAACACAAAAGTCATCAAAACAATTTATAGAGTACTCCCTAAATAAAAAGAGATGCAAAAACTGTCATTAATAACCATATTTCTTGTACTTCTTTTTGGAAGTAACATTATCCAGGCCCAAAACGGGGACGAACTAAACACCTATACCAGGGATGAAGAAATCATCCATCCGGCACACGAATTTAAGGGTATTAAACTACAGAACCAACATGGAGATGTGTCGGTAACCGGATGGTTAAAAGATACAATCCTTATCGAAATAGAAATATCTGTTAAGGCTGAACACCGCGAAATGGGTGATGAAGTTCTTGACAGGATTAATATCAATAAAACTAAACAAAACAGTTTGGCCTTTTTGCGTACAGCATTTGATGAAGATTTCCATCCGAGTTATCCGTTTCGAATTAACTACAAAATTTTCATGCCCTCCGACAAACATTTGATCATCAATAATCGTTTTGGGGATATTAAGATATTGGATATTGCCGGAAAGTTGGAAATAAAATCCGAATATGGAGATTTAACACAACAGGGAATCCAAAAAGTAGATACCATTGTCTCCGACCTTTCATTTGGAAATGCTGAATTCCAAAATATCGGTTTTGCAAAAATGCAACTTTACAATAACAATATTAAAATTTCAGATATTGAGGAAGCAGATTTTTCCGGACAATACTGTCAGATAGACATAACAAAAGCCAACAAAGCAGTCTTCACCACCCAAACAGCGCGTATACATATGGGCAAAATAAAGGACATTGATATTGATGGGCAATTTTGTTTTGTCTCCATAGATGAAATAACCAAACGGGGCAAAATTGAAATATCTAATGGACTCTTAATCACCACCCTCTCAGAAAATCTTGATGAACTTGCTGTAAATAATAACAAGACTCCTGCAAATATCACCCTTCCCGCAGCACTTTCCTACACTTTACACGGAGAAGTGACCAACGGTCAATTCCGACACGACCTGGAAGAAAAATTTAAAGTCATTAGCCACAAAGATAAAATTTTCTTTTCAGGAGAATACAAACCTAAAGGACAAGCAGCAGAACTTGTGCTATTCAATAAAAATGCAGGAATTAATATAAAACTGAGAAATTAAAGTTAATATGTCAGACTACTCAGATCGAATACAAAACCTACGTATTAAAATGGCTGCGAAAGGGATCGATGTATGCCTTATACCGGGCAGTGATGCTCATATCAGTGAATATCTTGCTAATCACTGGAAAATCAGGGATTACCTTTGTGGTTTCACCGGGTCGGCAGGCACTTTGGTCGTAGGATTAGATAGTGCACTCCTTTGGACTGACTCAAGATATTATCTGCAGGCCGAAGAAGAATTGGCTGGTACCGGGGTAAAACTTGTAAAAGAAGGATTGCCTGATGTTCCCAACTACATTGACTGGATCTCTGCCAATTTATCACGGGGAAGTAAGGTTGCCATTAATGCCACCTGTTTCTCTGTTGAAAAAGTAAGAGAGATGGGACGTACATTACATAAAAACCAGATACAACTGGAAACCAATTATACCCTGGCCGAAGATGTATGGGAAACGAGACCTGCTATTCCAGATACTCCTGTTAAAGAACATCTGGAAAGTCTCTGCGGAAGATCCAGAAAAGAAAAAATTGAGCTGGTGCGTCAAAAACTCAAAAATAAGGGTGCAACACATTACGTTACCGGAGCCCTTGACGAAATTGCCTGGGTAATGAATTTACGAGGCGATGACATTTCATATAATCCGGTTTTCCATGCTTACATAATTATTTCCCAGGATTATGTATCCCTATTCATTAATCCTAATAAACTGACATCCGCCATAGGGAAAAAATTATCAAATGAAAATATTAGAATAAACCTGTACCAGGACATATATAATACTCTTAATGAATTACCCGATCACGCCAGGGTCTGCATCGACCCCGACCGGAATAACTGGGCTCTTTTTGAATCCATTCCACATTCCATTCCCAAGATTGAAGAAACAGGAATAATAACCCTGCTTAAAGCCGTAAAAAACACTACAGAAATTGAAAACATCCGCAAAACTATGATTCAGGATGGTGTTGCCATGGTAAAATTTCTCAAATGGCTGGAGGAGGAAGTTCCCGGTGGAAAAGTAACCGAGCTATCTGCCTCCAGACGCCTTACAAAATTCAGGGCAGAACACCCGGACTTCCAGGGAGAGTCTTTTAGTACCATTTCAGGCTACGGGCCTCATGGAGCCATCGTTCACTATCATGTTTCACCCGAATCGGATGTAAAATTAGATACGAAAGGAGTTTATCTGGTCGATTCAGGTGGGCAATACCCCACCGGAACCACTGATATTACCCGCACGATTGCTCTGGGACCTGTTCAGGAACAGGTAAAAATGGACTTCACTCTGGTTCTCAAAGGCCATATTGCATTGGCAAGAGCTGTTTTCCCAAAAGGTACAAGAGGAGTTCACCTTGATGTCCTGGCACGCCGTCCTTTATGGGAAGAACACCTGAATTACGGGCATGGAACCGGTCATGGAACCGGATATTTTCTAAATGTTCATGAAGGCCCTCAAAGCATTCGCACCCAAGACAATGGTATCGAAATTGAGCCGGGAATGGTTTCCTCCAATGAGCCCGGAGTGTATCGGGCCATGGAATACGGCATTAGAACTGAGAATTTAATACTTACTAAGCAAGCCGGGGAATCTGATTTCGGCACATTTTTTGAATTTGAAACCCTGACTCTCTGCCCTATTGATACATCATTGATTTTGGGAAATATGCTGACCCCGCAAGAAACAGAATGGCTTAATAATTACCACAGGAAAGTTTTTGAAAAGTTGGCCCCGCAACTTAATGAGAAAGAGAAAACCTGGCTCAAAGAGAAAACCGCTCCTGTAAATTAAATATAAAAGCAAACATAAATATAACCAGGGTCCAATAATAATTCAGCATTGCAGAACAGAGCTTATTTACTTATACCACTCTGAATAAAACCAAAAAAAAATCAACTATCATGAAGAACCTTACAGTTCTTATTATCTTATCCATATTTGTGACATTTGTTGCTGCCCAGCAACCCGAACAGAATAATGGCCACCGAATCGAGGTAAACATACCTTCTCTGAGTGATACAACACTTATTCTTGGCCACTATTACAACCAGCGGATGTACGTAGATGATACCACACGGGTAAACAGCCGGGGGGTAGCAGTCTTTGAAGATTCTGAACCCCTTCCGCAAGGTGTGTATTTAGTTTATCTGCCCAATCAAAATTATTTTGATTTATTGATTGATGACGACCAGCACTTTAAGGTTACAGCTGACACATCAAATCTGGTAAAATCGCTACAGATTGAAGGAGCTGAGCAAACAAAAAAATTTAACGATTACCAAAAGTTTATCATCACCAGGCAGGAAGAAGCAAAGGATTTGCAACAGCAATTACAAGCTGTCAACTCTGACTCTGAAGAGGCCGCTGAAATCAGGAAGAAGCTGAATGCAATCAACAAAAAAGTAGAAACAGAATGGGAAAAACTTATCTCCGGAAATCCGGATTCTATGCTCGGCCTTTTTATCAAAGGAATTCAGGAAATTGAAGTGCCTAAATTTGATATAGACGAAAGTGTTGAAAACAAGGATTCTCTTCAGCGCCTCAAGCAATATCATTATTACCGCAATCATTACTTCGACAACATGGATTTGTCAGACAAGAGGCTTCTTCGAACACCGTTTTTTGCAGGAAAAGTTGAAAATTACTTTTCGTCTGTCCTGCCACAGATTCCGGATACGCTTCTGGCCGAAAGCATAGAAATTATTGAACAGGCACGCCCTTCACAGGAAATGTTTCGTTATCTTGTATCTTATGTTTTTAATTATGCCAATGACAGTCAGTTAATGGGAATGGAAAATCTGCTGGTAGGAATTGCGGAAAAATATTACCTTTCCGGAGAAGCAGATTGGGCTGAAGAAGAATTTCTGGAAAAACTGGAAACCAGAGTTAAGGAATTAAAACCCACATTAATTGGAACCATGTCACATGATTTAAAAATGCAGTCGTATACCGGTGAATATCACAGGCTTCATGAAATTGTTGCCCCGGTTACCATTTTAGCTTTCTGGGAAACCGATTGCGGCCACTGCAAAACTGTCATTCCCAAACTTCACGATCTCTATCAGGAACAACTTCAGGACAAAGGAATAAAAGTCTTTGCCGTTTATACACAGGGCGATCAGCCCGAGTGGGTTGATTTTATTGAAGAAAAAGAACTTTATGATTTTATCAATGTATGGGATCCATACCGTCAGACAGACTTCCGGGAAAATTATGACATAAAAAGTACTCCAACGATTTTCATACTGGGTAAAGACAAAAAAATCATTGGAAAGCGAATAGCCATAGAAGACATACCAAATTTCACAGACAACTATTTGAAATCGATTAACCAATAGCTTTAGAAAAATCAGCATGCACAAATACAATTCATTGTTTATAGTGGTGTTTTTATCATTTCTAGCCCTTTTTAGCGCTTGCAATGACGATGAGAAGGAGATTCCCCCACCGGAAATTCATTTGGCAAATCAGGACGCTGAAATTGAAATCAGCCTGGGCGACACCATCGCTTTGGAACCAAAAATCACCTACAATGTAGATGGGCAATACGAATGGCGAAAGAACAATGAACGTCTTCCGAATACGGAACAGTTTTTACTTGATACTGCTACTCAAATGGGGCGTTTCGAATACTTCTTTGGCGTTGAGACCCCGTATGGAAGCGACTCAATGACCATTCCCGTTGATGTTATCGTTTTGGCTGATTTTACTAATCTCTTTCCTGAAGGTTTTAATTCTGATTCTTCATGGATTGGCACACCTGAGACAAGTGGTTTTTCCTACAAAGACATGTTTTTCCCCACACATTTTGAAAATTCCGACAGCAGCTGGCACGGGTTTGGCATCAGTAACATAAGGAGTACCCGCCAAAATGAAAACGATATACCTCCAAACAGTGTTTTTTCCTCAACATCGTCAAGAAATGTTTTTTCTGTGGTAAAACACCAGAATGGTAGCAAACAGCCACCAACAATTAAATTTGAGGATAACAAAAACCACCGCCTTAAGTCCATCGAGATAAATAACACTACACTGGGAGTATTTCTTCTGAAATTTGGAAACGAAAATTTTGACCGGATGGGATACCCTGTAAGCACAGATCCCGACTGGTTCAAAGTAACCATTACCGGAATTGATGTTTCCGGAGCCATTACAGGCAGTCAGGATTTTTTTCTTGCCGATTATCGCTTCGACCACAACAAAAGAGACTATATTATAGACTCCTGGACTGAAATAGATCTTTCCGGATTGGGAAATTTAAACCAATTGCAGTTTTCCCTTTCATCCAGTAAAACCAATGAACAGGGAGAAATGATTACGCCGGAAGTTTTCTGTATTGACAATATTAAAGTTTTAAATTAGAGGCGGTTTACCGGTTGCGGAAAGTTAGAGTTTAAAAGGTTGAAATCCGGATATTAGAAACTCATCCTTGTTTTCGGAAAAGAGAAAATCTGTTCTTTTTAAGTCCCCCGTCGGATGAATTCAGGGAGCTATCATTATCTTCTGAACCACTTTTTTCCCCTCTTTTTCCAATTGAAAAAGGTATGCCCCCGGTGCAAGCTGATCGCCAATGTTTGAAAGTCGATATTGATTATTATAAATCAACACATTTTTCGAATATACAGGCTTGCCATTTAAATCAAAAACAGTGACAAATCCCGCTCCGTCTTCAGGATATAAGATATTGGCATCTCTCTCAACGGGATTGGGAACCAACATAAAATTATCGGCAGGAAGATCTGTTGAAACAGAATCAGTATATATCAAATCGGTTACCAAAACGTCAATCCAGCCAACCGAGGGAACATCGCGGCTTAGAACATCGTAATGCTGCCAACCTGCAGCGGTTTTCAACATTAATGTATTATCACCTTCTGATGCCTGGGCCTGATAAACAGCCCACTTATCCATCGGATAAGAATAATCAATATCATAGCCTACAAAAAAAGGTCCTGATGCCAGTACGGGTTCATCAAACATTATCAGAAATTCCTTATTGACAGTATCATTCAAAGAAACACTTTTCTCAGCGATCACATATGCAGGTTCATCAATGCCTGACCAGATCTTAATTTTTATCTGTCCGTTGCCCAGTGTCTCGTTCAGCCCGGGAATCAAAAACACACCATAAATCCTGGCCGAAGCTATTTCATCAAACTGTTCGGCTACAGAAACTACCTCTTCACTGTTTGCTCCTGTCCAGACACCGGTCCCTCCTGAAATAGTTTTAATTTCCGGAATCATTTCATTTGAAAAATGAGACAATCTGTAAACCGATCCATTGTAAGGATCATAACTTTGGAGCTCTGTTCTTCCATCTAGTGAAGGATTAAGCCAAACATCCAACCTTTTATCATTTGATGAATAATAATCCCATATTTTATTAAACCTGATAAAATAATCATTCTCAGGAGATCCACAGGTTGCAGTTCCACCTGACAAATGACCTATAAGCTTTCCATCTGCCAGAAACAAACCTGCACCTGAAGACCCTTTTTCTGTAGAACCCACATCATATCGAGCAATTTTCCAGTGAGAATCAGACAAAAAAAAGTTTCCCAAATACGACATGGCATTGAAACTTTCTTCAACAGGGGGATCATTTGCAATTGCCACGGTTTTCACATCTCCATTTGGATGGTGCACTGTATGAACACTCTGCTCCGGATATTCTGTAAGATTCCATCCGGCATATAAGGGCTGGTAATAATCAGGCGGCCTTTCAGTCATCTCAAGAAGTGCGAAATCCAGCTGGTCTGAAAAAGCAAGCAATTGAGAACCTGACAAACTGCGAATCTGACTGGGTTGAATATTCTCCTGACAAGCAGGAACTTCATAATTCATCACAAAAACTATATTTTCCGATTCCACAGATGCTCCCAAACAATGGCCGGCCGTTAGGATATAAGGTGCCCCGTCATTGAGACTGTTATTCATCAAGGTGCCGGTACAATACTCTGTGCCATTGACAATTACCTCACCAGTAGATTTACCATTTCTGACAATAGCAGCATCATCAAAGCAGGTGAAATCAATATGACAATTGCCACTGCTGCCAAAATCTCCGGCTCCTTTCATTAACTTAAATATGTTTAGGAAATCGTGATTTACTGCTCCGATTTCTATCATACTCCCATGCTCTCCTCCCAGCTGATTTCCACGCCATTCCACTACAATTTCATCACCGGGAACGGGTGCTGTTGCCAGCCCGCCCCAAGATTTATTGGTCGCAGAAGTAAATGCTCCAAGGATATAACTACGGGAAGAATTATATATAAATAAGGAGTCGCCTTCAGCCATTCTGAATTTATCAAAAATAAGATTTATAGAATGTGCCCCGGGAGAGCTAAGTGTCAAATGCCACATCAAACGACCATCTGATAAAACATCCATAATGCCTGAGTTATCAGGTGTCAGACTTGTCATGTGCGGGAAAGCGAAGGTTAGGGGACGATCTTTCTGAGTAGATTCCAAATCAATGCGGATATCCTCATAAGTGGGAGGAGAGAACTGAACGCTTTCTTCACCGGAATTCTGCATTACCGACAAGGAACCTTTCAAGTGAGATCCGGACTTAAACAATGGCGTTCCGCCTTGTCCTACCTGCGATTGCACGGAAACACCCAATATCAGAAATAAAAAAAATAAAATCCCCCTCAACATTGATAATGATTTACAATTAATGAATGCAAATAAATTATGGCTGCCAATAATACGAAAAAAAAGCCATAGAGTTTTATTATGACTTTTTTCATCTCAAAGAATCACGAATGTTTCGGGAGATTTAAGATTGTCCCGGAATTGAATGAATCATCTGGATCGTGATAATTATTTCTACAGATCAAGATATTACCTAATACTCTTTTGCCTCCCTGTTTCCTCTTAATACCTCCAGTGCATTCATTGCAAGAGCTGACATTTCATCCTCTCCCGGATAAATTTTTATATTACCAATCCAGTCAATGTATTTTCGGATAAATCCTACCACGGTATCATTTTGAGCCATTCCACCTGTTAGAATAATGGCATCCACCTTTCCCTGCAGAACACACATACAACCACCAATAGTCTTAGCGACCTGATAGCCCATTGCATGCAGCACAAGTTCTGCCTTTTTATCACCGTTCGATGCACGCTCACTGGCTTCATGGGCCTGATTAGTTCCCAGATGGGCCATCAAACCACCATTGCCGGTAACCTTCTTGCGCATTTGGTCATGAGTAAACTTTCCGCTGAAACACATGTCAACCAATGCACCGGAGGGTAAAGTTCCGGCTCTTTCGGGCGAAAACGGGCCATAACCGTCAAGAGCGTTATTTACATCCACAATCGCTCCTTTGAGATGAGCTCCTACAGAAATTCCTCCTCCCAGATGGGCAACAATAAGATTCAGATCCTCATATTTTTTTTCTATGGAGCTGGCATAATTCCTGGCCACAGCTTTCTGGTTCAATGCATGAAAAACAGATTCTCGTGGCAATTCTGGTAATCCGGTAATGCGAGCTACATCATGAAGTTCATCCACCACAACCGGATCAGCAATAAAAGCTCTTGCTCCCGGAATACTTTGAGCAATATCATCTGCTATCAGACCGCCAAGATTACTGGCATGCTGTTGTTTACCACTACGGGTCTTCAGATCATGCTTCATGGTCTCATTTACTTCATAAACCCCTGAGGGAATAGGCCTTAAAAGTCCTCCACGGCCAACCACTGCATTAATTTCATTCACTACAATATCTGCGGCAATCAGTTCATCTAGAACCGCCTTTTTTCGAAATTCATATTGACTGGGAATATCCTCAAACCTGGCCAATTCTTCAGAAGAATGCCGAAGAGTTTTAAGAAGTACGGATTTTATGTTCTCATAAACCGCGATTTTTGTAGATGTAGAACCCGGATTGATTACGAGGATTTTAAATTTGTCCATAACTATAATCTGATTTTTAGGGAAATTAAGAATTCATTTTATTTTGCTAAAGCTGCCAGCAAAATGCTGTTAAACTTACTTTCTTCAGAATCACTTCGTGAGGTCAGTACAATAGGAGCAGAAGCTCCCAAAATCACGGAAGCCACTTTTGCATTGGCAAAAAACACTAAGCTTTTGTATAAAACATTACCCACCTCAATATCAGGCATTAAAAGCAAATCAGTATCTCCTGCCACCTCACTTTTTATATTCTTATGATGTGCACTTTCAAAACTCACTGCATTGTCAAAAGCCAGAGGGCCGTCCACAAGGCAATTCTTTATCTGATCCCGTTGATTCATCTTGCTTAAAAGGGCTGCATCGGTAGTAGCCTGCATACTTTCATTTACCATCTCGATAGCGCCTAAAACCGCCACTTTGGGCTTTTCAATTCCCAAAGCATTCAAATAACCAACAGAATTTTCAAGAATAGCAATTTTATCCCTCAGCGAAGGAGCTATATTCATTGCCACATCCGTTACCGCAATTAATTTGTGATAAGTCGGAACTTCAAAATAAGCAAGGTGCGATAAAAGTCCGCCTTTCCTTAGTCCCCATTGCTTGTTCAAAACACCCTTAAGAAGAACAGGAGTCGGGACTTTTCCTTTCATTAAAATATCTGCTTCACCTGTGCTTACTTTTCTCACGGCTATTTCCACACATTTCCCGGGGTCAGCCTCCTCAATAAACTCCACTCCTTCAAAATCATACTCTCTTTCATTAATGATGTGAAATGTTTCCTCTTTATTGCCAATCAGTATCGGTTGGATAAATCCGGCGTGATAAGATTTATGAAGAGCATTCAGGGAAAAATTATCCTGAGAAACGGCAAGTGCCAGTTTCTTTGGAGCGGCAGATTTATCCACCAATTTCCGAAGATCAGACAGATGTTTGAACATATATTTATATTGAGTAACTGGTAAAAACAAAAAAGGCTGTCCAAAAAGACATAAGTTTAGAGTCCTTTGTAATTTTGAACATAATGAAGAATCTAATGTTTAATGATCTTCACCATATAAAAACAATGACTATTGAGACTTTTTGGACGGTCCCATATATAAACCTAAAAACTATCTGTTAGAAAGTCTATCCACGATCTCCTGAGTATCCTGTGCAATAACCAATTCTTCATTAGTTGGCACTACCATCACCCTGACTTTACTTCCTGAGGTGCTGATATCCATCTCCTTACCACGTAACCCCTTATTCTTGGATTCATTTATTTCAACTCCCATAAATTCCAGTCCCTTACAAACACCTGCACGTGTAATATCTCCATTTTCACCTATTCCACCGGTAAAAATAAGAATATCAACGCCTCCCATAGCTGCCACATAGGACCCAACATATTTTTTTATACGGTAATCGTACATTTCCATTGCCAGACGTGCATTTTCATTACCTTTTTCTGCAGCATCTTCTATCTCTCTCATATCGGAAGATATACCGGTAATTCCCAGCATACCACTGTGTTTATTAAATAAGGTAGATGCAGATCGGGTACCAATGGTTTCCTTATCCATAAGAAAGGTAACAGCACCAACATCAAGATCTCCACAACGTGTACCCATCATCAGCCCCTCAATAGGTGTAAATCCCATTGAAGTATCAACTGATTTTCCGTTTTCAATAGCTGCCACAGATGCCCCGTTTCCGAGATGACAGGAGATAATCCGCTGCGTATGATAATCCCTTTCGAGGATTTCGCAGGCACGGGCACTAACATACCTGTGGCTGGTTCCGTGAAAACCATAGCGACGAATTCCGTATTTCTTATACAGAGCCTGTGGCAGTGCATACATATATGCATGCTTGGGCATCGTCTGATGAAAAGCAGTATCAAAAACACCTACCTGTGGAACATCTGGCAGTAAAGAAGAAATAGCACTAATTCCCTTAAGGTTTGGCGGGTTATGCAAAGGAGCAAGCTCAATACACTCTTCCATCTTTTTAATCACTTCATCAGTAATAAAAACACTGGAATTAAACATCTCTCCTCCATGAACTACCCGATGTCCTACAGCATCGATTTCATTCAGGTCGCTGATACAACCATGCCTTTCGCTATTTAAAACCCCCAGTATATAATCTATTCCGGTCTGATGATCCAGTATTTCCCCTTCGAGCAATACTTTCTCTCCGGTATCTTTCTCATGTTTCAAAAAAGACCCCTTAAGCCCCACTTTCTCTACTCCACCTTTGGCCATAACGTCCCAGGTAGAATCAATCATATTAAACAACTGATATTTGATTGATGAGCTACCACAGTTGAGTACCAGTATTTTCATCCGTATAAAGTTTATTTAATTAATGCCAAATTGAACTCGCATTCAATAACTTATATCCATTCTCGTTGTATCAAGTTATGACATGCTACTTCCATTCGTGCAAAATTCAGTTAATTAATTGGTCAAATGTAACTCACGAAAAATTTTGTTTCTGCTTTTGTGCGTCCCGTCAATCGCTATGCTTCCAGGATAATGCTTCAGGAACACTCAGTTTGAGAATTTACCACTCCAAAATTCATGCGCGTTTCATTGGTATAATTCTTTTTCAGTTATGTTCTCCGTCAACAGAAAAACAATATTCTGAAAAATTAAAATTTCATTCATCACAAACAGAATGATTTATCAAATAAATAATTCTTTGATCCCATCCCCCGGAATCAAAAATCTTTATTCAACAATTTTGTCTCCGTTGGCATCATATTTAAAGAAACCATGTCCAGTCTGAACACCGAGACGTTTGGCCCTTACCAGTCTTTTTATCAAGGGAGATGGTTTATATTTAGGACCACCGAACTCATCATAAAGATTTTCCATCCACTTCTCCACCTTGTTAAGACCCACGATATCGGCCATCTGAAAAGGTCCAAACCGCATACCCATACCAATTATCATTGTTTTGTCGATGTTATCAGCCGTAGCAACTCCTTCCATAAGGGCTTCGCAAGCCTCGTTAAGCAATGTCACAAAAAGTCTGATGCTCACCAAACCTGCAGATTCTTCAACAGGAATTACCTCACGGTTAATGAGTTTCACAAATGTGCAAACCTTGTTGTAAACTTCTTCGGTGGTATAGAGACCTTTTACCACCTCAATGATGCGTGCTTCAGGAGACGTCACAAAAAAATGCAGACTTACACAACGATCAGGATATTCAAGTTCGCTTGCCAGCTCCGTAATAATAATCGTGGTAGCATTAGTGGCAATAATAGCATCACGGTCAACTACCTGTTCAATTTTGTGAAAGACATCTTTACGTGCATCAATACTCCGTAAGCCTGTTTTTTCATCGGCCCTGACTGCTTCAATAACAAAATCGCATCCTGCAAGATCCTGAAAATTAAGAGAGCCTTTAATACGGCCCATGATCGCTCGTTTTTCTCCGGAGGTCAGTCCCCAGCTTTCGATACGATCATCAAGTTCCCTGCTGATGTTTTCCAGTGAATACTGAATCTTCTCCTCGCTCAACTCGATAAAAACCACCTCAATTCCATGCCAGGCAGCAATTCTTACAATATTTTGTCCTTCATTGCCACACCCGACAACACCAATTTTTGAAAAAAGTGTTTTTACACGTGACTTTGCGCTTAAAGCATACCTTTCAATAGGTTCAACAACAATTTCTGCCATTTTTATATTTAATTTATAACCTAAAAAAAGGCCGGAATCCGGCCTTTTAAAAAATACTTTATTGATTAATCGCCTGATTGGCTGTAATTGCTGCAAGACTGACAATATCACTAACCGAACAGCCACGCGATAAATCGTTAATAGGAGCAGCCATTCCCTGCAAAACCGGACCAATGGCCTCGGCGTGGGCCAGACGCTGAACAAGTTTATAGGCAATGTTCCCGGTTTCCAGTGATGGAAAAATGAAAACATTGGCATGACCTGCAATCTCACTACCAGGAGCCTTTTTCCCGGCAATCTCGGGTATAATTGCTGCATCAACCTGTAATTCACCATCAATCTTCAATGATGGATCTTTCTCTCGAGCTATTTGAGTAGCCTTCACTACTTTATCCACCATTTCATGTTTGGCACTTCCCTTGGTCGAAAAACTAAGCATTGCAATCCGTGGTTCAATTCCAAGTAAACTGCGGGTAGTTTCTCCTGTAGAAACTGCAATTTCAGCAAGTTCTTCGGTAGTCGGATTGGGATGCACCGCTCCATCAGCAAATACAATAATACCGTCCTCTCCAAACTCTTTATCATTCAAAACCATAATAAATGCACCTGAAACAACACTTATACCCGGCTTTGTTTTGACAATCTGGAAAGCAGGACGTAACACATCGCCTGTAGCATTCTCTGCTCCGGCGACTTCACCATCAGCATCTCCGTTTTTAATCATTAAAACAGCCAGATAAAGAGGATTCTCTACTAACCCGGCGGCCTGCTCACGGGTCATTCCCTTATTTTTACGCAACTCCACCAACAAGTCAGTATATTCCTCCTTCTTATCGTGGGCTTTAGGATCAATAATAGTTGCTTTGGAAATATTTTTCAAAACGTGACGCCTTGCTTCTTCCTGAACAGCCACAGGATTGCCAATAAGAATGACATCAGCAAACCCTTCCTCAAGAATTACATCAGCAGCTTTGAGAGTTCTTTCTTCAAGGCCTTCAGGTAAAACAATTCGTTTTTTATTGTTAGCGGCACGTTCTTTTAGTTGATCAAGAAAATCCATAATTATTTAGTATTTTTAATTTATACAAAATTAGTGGATTTGACCCGATTTCACCTGTTTTTTATCATTATTTAAGATGTTTAACAACAAAGTTGCAAAGCAAAGGCCAGACAAGGCAATTCAATCTAATTCAATGGAAGTTACACATTTTTTGATTATTAAACAACTATGTTTTATTATCAGGGCTTCCCCCGGAAAAAAATCAATTTATCCACCATTGTTTGTTAACTTTGCAAAAAACTTTCATCATTTATGAGCGGCTATCCTCCCCTGGCAGAAAGAATGAGACCCAAAACCCTTGAACAATACATTGGTCAGAAGCACCTTGTGGGCGAAGGTGCGGTTTTGCATCAGATGGTATCTTCCGGCCGAATCTCAAGTATCATTTTATGGGGTCCTCCGGGAGTTGGAAAAACAACGCTGGCCAGAATTATTGCAAATCAGCTTGAACGCCCGTTTTATGTTTTATCAGCCATCAATTCCGGCGTTAAAGATGTCAGAGAAGCTATTGAGAAAGCCAGAAAAACAAGATTTTTCAATTCGGCAGCACCAATTTTATTTATTGATGAAATCCATCGTTTCAGCAAATCTCAACAAGACAGTCTCTTGGGAGCAGTCGAAGAAGGGGTGGTTACTCTTATTGGTGCAACCACTGAAAATCCATCGTTCGAAGTTATTTCGCCATTATTGTCCCGTTGTCAGGTATATGTTCTAAAACCATTGGATAGTGAGGATCTCATGGTATTATTCGAAAGAATTTTTCGTGAAGACATAGTTCTAAAGCACCGAAAAATTGACCTCAAAGAAGATGATGCACTGTTACGTTTTTCCGGTGGCGATGCACGAAAATTTCTTAACATCATAGAATTGATTTCCAATGCATTTGATAAAAACACCAATATCGAGATCACCAATGAGAATGTAACACGACATCTTCAGCAAAATCCTGCTCAATACGATAAAAACGGGGAAATGCATTATGACATTATTTCTGCTTTTATCAAATCAATCAGAGGAAGTGATCCTGATGCAGCGGTATATTGGCTGGCACGAATGGTAGAAGGTGGCGAAGACCCAAAATTCATTGCCAGAAGACTACTCATTTCTGCATCCGAAGACATTGGCCTTGCCAATCCTAATGCGCTTTTGCTTGCAACCAATGCTTTTGAAGCCATAAAAATGGTAGGATGGCCGGAATCCAGAATTATTTTAAGCGAAGTAACCATATATCTGGCTACAAGCCCTAAAAGCAACTCGGCATACATGGCCATTAACCAGGCTCAGGAACTGGTGCGCAAAACAGGAAATCTGCCAGTTCCACTTCATCTTCGAAACGCACCAACCAAACTAATGAAGAAAATGAACTATGGCAAAGAATATAAATATCCACACAGCTATGATAATAATTTTGTAACTCAGGATTATTTACCTGATGAAATAAAAAACACCAATCTTTTTACTCCGCAGAATAATCCACAAGAGGCAAAAATCTCTGAGAGGCTGAGGCAATTGTGGAAGCAGGGGTTTTAGGGTATAGGTTGCCGGAGATGAATAATTCTCAGGAATAAGCACGTTTTTTCAAATATTAAAAACCAATAACAAAAAACACTATGAATATAAACTCCATTCCAAAGATCAAAAATGCCGATAGCGGACAATTTTTTTTGCTAGCAGGCCCTTGCGCAATAGAAAGTGAAGAAATGGCACTTAAAATTGCCGAAAAAGCGGTAAAGATAACCCATGACTTGAAAATTCCCTACGTATTTAAAGGATCATACCGGAAGGCCAACCGCTCACGAATTGACTCTTTTACGGGTATTGGAGATCAAAAAGCACTTAAAATTTTACGCAAAATATCTGAAACTTTTGATATACCAACAATAACTGATTTTCACTCAGCAGAAGAGGCAGATATGGCGGCTGAATATGTGGATATCCTCCAGGTTCCCGCATTTTTGTGCAGACAAACTGATATTCTGGTAGCTGCCGCAAAAACAGAAAAAGTTGTCAACATAAAAAAGGGACAATTTTTGGCCCCTGAGGCAATGATTTTTGCCATCAATAAAGTAAAAGACAGCGGAAACAATCAGGTTATGATTACCGATCGCGGAACAATGTTTGGTTATCAGGATTTGATAGTAGACTACCGCGGCATTCCTGCCATGCAAAAAATGGGAGCACCGGTAGTACTGGATATTACTCATTCACTGCAACAACCTAATCAATCAACTGGTATTACCGGAGGAAAACCTGAACTAATAGAAACTGTAGCCAAAGCAGGAATTGCGGTAGGTGCAGACGGACTTTTTCTGGAAACTCATTTTGATCCGGCCAATGCCAAAAGTGATGGTGCCAATATGTTGCATTTAGATCGCCTAAAAGGTTTACTGAAACGACTGGCAGCTATACGGGAAGTGGTAAAGGGGTTTTGATTTTATGTCTAAAATTACAAACCCCTTTAAATGTGTTACATATGACTTTGTTAGTTCTCTTGGGTATGTCGATATCAAAAGAAGAACTACTGACTACTGACTACTGACTAATTTACTTTAATCTACCTCTCATAATACTTCATTGCCTCAGGTAAAAACTCACGCAACTTTCTTACTCTGGTGTCATCAGCAGGATGAGTACTCAAAAATTCTGGCGGTTTCTGACCACCCTGCTCGGCCATACGCTGCCAAAAAGCTATGGCCTCTTCGGGATTATACCCGGCCATGGCCATAAAAATCAATCCCATCTGATCAGCTTCCGATTCATGAGTACGTGAATATGGCAATTGGTAACCCAATTGAGCGCCTACCCCATAAGCAGTCATAAAAATATTCTTTGTTTTCTCAGGTTTCTCGTCAACAGCAATCGATAACGCTGTACCACCAAGTTGTACAGCCATTTCCTGACTCATTCGTTCGTTACCATGACGTGCAACAGCGTGGGCTATCTCATGTCCCATTACCACAGCAAGACCGGTTTCATCCTGAGTAATTGGTAAAATTCCACTATATATTACCACTTTACCTCCTGGCATACACCAGGCATTTGGTGTATCGTCTTCAACCAAATTAAATTCCCATGAAAAATCATCTATTCTTTTCTTCATTCCATTCTCAGATAAATATTTCTCAACCGAAGCTGCAATTCTATCTCCAACCCTTTTAACCATTTCGGTTTTTTCTTTATCATCGGATACTTTGTTTTCCTCAAGAAACTGATCGTATTGGGTATAACTCATTGAGAGCATTTCCGATTGAGGCAACATATTCATTTGCTTTCGCCCGGTAACAGGAACCGTGGAACAGGAATACATGAAAATGCCAATAAAAATGGCAGTAACAACTGTTTTTATTGATTTAAGAATCATAGCACTTATTGTTTTCGTTTGAATAGAAAATAGCAGTAACAGTTATTATCTAACAAATTAAACGCAATTATGATTATAAAAGATCATTAATTTTTTTAGGTCACTACTGATTTTAACAAAACCTGGAAAAAATAGGTCAGAGAATCAATTATTTTTATAAATCTTTCAAAAGACAGTTTTCCGGAGAGTTTGCAATCATTTCTCCGTAGTGGTCAACTTTCTTTTTTATAGCTATCACAGATTCAGATTTTCCAATTATAGTATCGGAATAACCAGTATTATCAAGCCGTTGTAAAACCCCTACCACATCCATCTTATTAATGTCGTAAGCAGGCATCACAAATTTATCGTCTTTACTGTCCCCTTCAACTTCAACAAGAACGCCGGCTTCGAAAAGTTTATACATTAAATCAGTAACAAGCCGGATCGGCAATCGAAGTGTTTCAGCCAGCTTTCCAACAGAGCGGGGAGCATCTTCCCGGGCAAAAGACTTAATTACATCCTGAACAATTAACAAAGAAACAATTCTTTGGGTATAGTCACTCATATTTCGGGTATCAACTTCAAATTCAAAACTTTTTTCGTTTTGAAA
>CAYOFH010000019.1:0-34945 GCA_964403175.1 uncultured Marinilabiliaceae bacterium | reverse complement strand
CTTGCAAACGCTTGAACTTTAGGTTTTTATAAAAGTTTAACGAAGTATTGTAGAAAGTAATAAAGAAAATAAGAAATACAATGGCTCAAAAAAAACAATCCTATCATCAGGCCATTGCCGAGATTGAAGAAATTCTGGGCAAGATGGAAAGTGAGGAACTTGATGTTGACGAATTGTCAGATAAGGTAAAAAGGGTGTCAGAGTTGGTGCGGTTTTGTCGCACAAAACTGAAAAACACCGAGGCCGAGGTTGAAAAGGTATTGAAAGAAATGGAGGAGTAGTTAGTCTTTGCAAGAAAACGCCAAATACTGCGTTACTCTTGTTTTTGAAACAGTCATTTACGAAAAGTAAACTCCTTGGTTTCAAAAACTTCGAAAGCCTTGTATTTGACGCTTTCTTATTAAAGACGGAATGTTATATAGTTTTCCTACTGACAATTGTTAGTCTATAAACCTGCAAAATTTTTCACAATAGGTGTTTATGTTCAGAAGGTAACATTTACAAGGCTTGCGACCGCTTGCCGCCTAAAGCTTTGGTGGTGGCGCAAGTCTAAAATACGGAGTTTACTTTTCATAAATGAGTCCTTTTCGGACAATCGTACCGCAGTAAATGGCACTGACTGGAGAGACACTAGTTACAGAAAATCAGCCTGAAAATTGAATGGCAGGAGCCAACCAGCTTTCTCAACCCTGATGATCTTTTCCTCTCCTGCCAGAATTACGGCAAAAGGCTGTTTAAACCGTCTTTCCCATTCCACAAAAACCTGGCGGCAGCTGCCACAGGGGGGGACGGGTTCACTCAGTGGCTCTTTATTGCGCAGGGCAGTAATTGCAATAGCTTTTACCGCCACTTCGGGATACTGGGAAGATGCATAAAAGAGAGCAACTCTTTCGGCGCATAATCCGGAGGGATAAGCTGCATTTTCCTGATTGCTGCCGGTAATTATCTTTTCATTTTCCAGTAGAACGGCTGCTCCTACACTGAAGTTGGAATAAGGAGAATAGGCCTGCATAGCTGCTTTCCCTGCACTTTCTACTAAAGCCCTTTCGGCAGGATCCAATTGATTAGCTGATTCATATTCATAAAACGGGAAATTGAATGTTTGGTGGTTTTCTTCAGTCATAATGCAATATTAAATGTTTAAAAATCAGAGGTTAGGTTAATTGTGAAAGGTAGATATTCCGGACTTCAGGGTTTTTGGTTTTATGGGAATAAAAATGATTTACATGATTTTTTTTAAGCCATTTTCCAAAACACTAGTTCTACTTTTGTTTAAAACTCATCAGTGTCCGGCTAAAAAATTGAGATTGCTAAAAACATATATTTCAGAGTTATTGCGAATAAAGAGGAGCTATCCTCTTTTAAAAAATTAGCTTCTCCGGTCAAAAGTGTTTAAAATTAGCATTTTTAGTATAACAGTCAAAGTTCGGTTTTGGTTTGCAACTTCGGACTGACAATTTATCTTAAAATCAATAGATCAAAAATATCGATCTAAAACGAAAATTGAACAGTTTCTTATATATTTGTCGTGATATTTTCTAATCAGAAAAAAAACTGCAGTTTTTGCAGATTCCATGAAATAAATATGTTATGCCATATAAATCAGTTTTGACCATCTTTTTCGTTTATTTTGCGTGTGTTTCTGTAATGGGACAGGTTGCTGCCAGGATAACTCCCGGAGAATATATTGAGAAATATAGTGAATGGGCTGTAATGAATATGAGCCGAAACCGTGTTCCTGCCAGCATCACACTGGCACAGGGGTTGTTGGAATCCGGGAATGGCAACAGTCGTCTGGCCAAAGAGGCAAATAATCACTTCGGAATTAAATGCCACGAATGGACAGGAAAAAAGGTTTATCATCACGATGACAAACGAAATGAATGTTTCAGAAAGTATAATTCGGTGTATGATTCATATGCCGACCATGCTAAATTTCTTACTACCCGTTCACGATACGCTTCTTTGTTCGATCTTGAGATAACCGATTACAAAGGTTGGGCCCGTGGATTAAAAAGGGCCGGATATGCAACCGATCCTAATTATGCCAAAAGATTGATTGATATTATTGAGAAACATAAATTGTTTTTGTTTGACAGGGAGGGGGATGAGAAAGTTATCTGGAAAAGATCTTCCGAAAGAGGCAGTTCAATTGGTCGTCATGAGATAGATCCTTTTGTCAGACACGAAGTGCATTATAATAACGGAGTCCGTTATGTAAGAATTAAATCGGGGGATACATTCTCTTCGATTGCCAGGGAATTTAATCTGAAAGACTGGGAGCTTCCGCGTTACAACGATCTCAAAGAACGGGGAAAAGTAACCGATTATAATTATCTGTATATTGAGCCAAAAAGAAAAAATGCACATCCTGATCATCAAACACACACTGTAAAAGAAAACCAGACAATGTTTGAAATATCACAAATCTACGGAGTCAGAATGCGCAATCTCTATAAAATCAATGATATGCCCAAAAATAAAGAGCCAAGACCGGGCGATCGGATTAAGCTCCGATAAGAGTTGTTTAACCATTATTGGTTATTGTTGAACATTTCTTGTTCTGTCAGGTTTCTAATATAAAAATAGATTAGAACCACTAAATTTTATTTTAAATGGGACGAATAAACATTCACAGGACAAAAGAAATCAAATCGGAGATTGCAGAAAATCCCCTGAAAGCGAAGGATACCATTGATGCAGAAAAGGATCTTGGCATTTGTGTTACCGATGATAAGGGATATTACACCTATGTAAATGAGCGGTATAACGATATTTACGGGTACGAACCGGGAGAAATGGTCGGAAAGCATTTTACTACTGTTGTTCCTCCTGAGTTGCATGACAAATTGCAGAAAGCTCATGACATGTTTATTAAGAACGAGTACGAAATTGTTCGTTATTGGGAGGTCTTGAATAAGCGAGGGGAGGAAATTAAAATTCAGGCAGCTGCAGCTTTTTTCAATAATATTTTTAACAACAAAGGCAAGGGCCATAAGTTGACATTTGTATATCACGACGAAGGATAAGGAAATACGGAGGTTGTCCAAAAATCATTTTAACAGTTCATCTGAGTTTTAGAAAATCCGGAGGTCGCTGACATAGAGATTTTGTATTGCGTTCAGAATGACATAAGACTCCAAATTCATGATTTTTTTTGGACAGCCTCTGTTTTTTATTCAAACCGGTCGCCTGGGGCTATTTTGTGACCTCTGAGAAAATCTTCTGTAGTCATTCTCTTTTTTCCGGCCATCTGCAGTTCGTGAATTTTTAAATCGCCATTAGCAGTTCCTGCCAGAATTGTCGTTTTGTTATCGCAGTAGATTTCTCCTGGTTTTAATTCCTCCGAACCTTTTTTTTCTGTTTCAAAAATCTTTACTGAAACGGATTGCCCGTCAGGGTTTACTAATTCTGTCCAGGCAGCAGGATAGGGGCTTAGACCTCTTATCAGGTTGTGAACTTTATGTGACTCAGCAGTCCAGTCGATCCTGCAATCGTCCTTAAATATTTTAGGTGCCGGCTTATGTTCTCTATCAGGTTGAGGTATTGGGTTTACATTGTTTCGGGCTATTGCATCCACGGTTTTGACTACCAGGTGGGCACCCTTTTTCATTAATTTATCGTGTACTGTTCCGGCATTATCATTTTCAGCAATTTCAATTTCTTCCTGAAATATAATATCTCCGGTGTCAATTTCTTGCTCCAAAAAGAAAGTAGTTACACCTGTTTTTGTTTCTCCGTTAATAACAGCCCAGTTGATTGGAGCTGCACCTCTGTATTCGGGTAAAAGGGAAGCATGAAGATTGAAGGTTCCTTTTGGGGGCATATTCCAAACAGCTTCGGGCAGCATTCTGAATGCCACAACAACCTGCAGGTCGGCTTTAAGAGCCTTCAATTCTTCAAGAAAAGCGGGCGCTTTAAGTTTTTCCGGTTGCAGTATTTTCAGGTTTTTTTCCAGGGCGAATTTTTTGACGGAGGAGGGGGTTAATTTTCTTCCTCTTCCCGCCGGCTTGTCCGGAGCTGTAATTACTCCGACAATATTGGCCCCTGCATTTAATAGTGCCCGCAGACTTTCCGTGGCAAAATCAGGGGTACCCATAAAAACGATCCTTAAATCCTGCATGGTTATTGTGTTTTTAACAAAAGTAAGAAAAATAGTGTACTGTTTTAAAAGAAAAATTGGATTAGAATAGTTAGAACGATTTTTTATTTTGGAAGTACTTTTTTGTGATATTCTGAAAAATTGATCGAAAATGAGGGCTGTGAATTATCCCCGGGCAAAGCAGAGTACTGTGGATCCCGGAAAGTGTCGCGGAAAAAAGAGGCTGTCCCCAAAGACATAAGTTTAGAGTCTTTTGTCATTGGAAACATAATGACGAATCTCATAATTAATGATCTTCAAAATGCAAAAACAATAAAACGAGCATGGCAAAGAGCTTACCACAGGCAGAACATATATAAATACCTGCAGAGTTCCATCCGACCTTAATAAGTAAATTTTATTCGGATGAATATAGAGACTTCTGGAAAAGCTTCAACTACAAAAGTGGAAGATTTATTTATTGTTTTTTATTCCTTTTTCTTATTAAATTGAGATTTAATGTCCTGATATTTAAAGAATTTAAGGTTATGTCCCATTCTTTCTTTTTTTGTATGCATGTAAAACTCATTGTAAGGATTAGGTTTTACCTCAATGGGCAAATTCTCAACGATGGTAAGTCCATAACCTTCCAGTCCGATGCGTTTGATGGGGTTATTGGTCATTAATCGCATTTTTTTCACTCCCAGTTCTCTCAGAATCTGTGCTCCTACGCCGTAGTCGCGTTCATCAGCTTCAAACCCCAGATCTGTATTGGCATCAACCGTGTCGCGGCCTTCTTCCTGAAGTTTATAGGCTTTTATTTTGTTCATCAAACCAATACCCCGACCCTCCTGGTTCATATATACGATAACGCCTTTACCTTCTTTTTCAATAATCTCCATTGCTTTTTGAAGTTGCTCGCCGCATTCACAGCGCAAAGACCCGAAAATATCGCCGGTAGCACACGAAGAGTGTACCCTTACTAAAATGGGTTCATCCTCGGTCCAGGTTCCTTTGATTAGTGCCATGTGTTCCAATCCGTTGGACTTTTGCTTAAAGGGGATAAACTGAAAATCACCATGAGAGGTAGGAAGATGTACTTCCACTCCTTTAATGATCAGGCTTTCTTTTTGAAGTCGATAGGCAATAAGATCTTTAATTGTAATTATTTTGAGATCAAATTTTTGGGCCATCTCCATTAATTCAGGAAGGCGGGCCATGGTTCCGTCATCGTTCATGATCTCTACCAGAACGCCAGAGGGAGATTGACCTGCCAGTCGTGCAAGGTCAATAGTGGCTTCGGTATGTCCTGCCCGGCGAAGAACCCCTCTTTCTTTGGCTTTTAAGGGGAAAATATGTCCGGGGCGTCCCAGATCCTCAGGTTTGGTGTTTGGGTCGCTGAGAGCTTTGATGGTTTTAGATCTGTCCGAGGCTGAAATTCCTGTGGTACATCCATGTCCCAGTAAATCAACTGAAACAGTAAAGGGCGTGGCATGCAGCGAAGTGTTTTTGCCAACCATTAATTCCAATTCCAGCTCATCGCAACGTTCTTCCAGAAGTGGAGTGCAGATTAGACCTCGTCCGTATTTGGTCATGAAATTGACCTTTTCCGGGGTAATCAGTTCGGCTGATGTAATAAAATCTCCTTCATTTTCACGATCCTCATCATCTACCACAATGATTAGTTCGCCTCTGCGGAATGCTTCAATCGCTTCATCAATAGTACTCAATTGGATATTGGAAGTATTGCCCATGGCTATAAAAAGTTGTCATTTTAAGATTTCCCAAAATCCGCATAGAATTGTTGGAAATTGAGTTGTATGATTTTTCTAAATCGGGGTTATTCTGTTTTTCGCTAAGGTTTTCATTGAAAAACCAAAACCTTTGCAAAAATCAGGGATTACAAAATTACATAAATAATCCTCAGCAGCAATGCCGGGCATCATTAATCATATAAAAAGGATGTGTAAAAAATTCCGGATGGATTAATTCCATTTCTTCCTTCGCTTAAATTTTGCCAGAAATTTCTGGAAGAAGATAACGTAAGCATCGGAATTCATTATTGCTGAATCGGTGGCAGATTTATAGGTTAAGAATATGCCAAGAGGGAGCAGAATTGCCGAAGACAGCCACATGCCCTGATACACATACCAGACTCCTTCACGTGCCATTTTTGCTCCCATAGTATCGATGATATAGTACGCAACAAAAAAGAGAACCGAGATCACAACAGGCATTCCCAATCCACCTTTTCTAATAATGGCTCCCAATGGTGCACCGATAAAGAAAAATATCAAACAGGCAAACGGGAGGGTGAATTTTCTATGCAATTCCATTTCGTGGCGTTTGAGGCTTGTCTCCTGTCTATCAATAAATTTTAAACGTTCGTCAATGGTACTTTTAGTGTTTCGTGCATGACGCTGAGCCATATCATAAACCATTTGTTTGCGGTTATTGTCCAGTTCTGCGAAAATACTGTCAATATTAATTGCTGAGGTACTATCAATCCCTGAATAGTTGCGATTTCCATCCGGATTGGTTGATGTTTTTTGAGGTTCGTACTTTAATTTTGAAAAGTAAAATGACCTGGAACGTGATTCCAGATTGTTAACAAACTTGTTTTTTTCTCCTTTTATTGAGTCCAGATCGTGATTAATTTGTTCCAGATTCTTCATGCGGTCGCTATGTTTAAAAAGGCTTTCGTCCGTTTTGGAGAAATCAAATCCTTTTAAGGGGATAACAGCGGTCTGAGATTTAAAATGATCTGTTCGGAACATGTGTTCCTGAGTGTTTCTCCGGTTTTTTTCGAGTCCTACTTTTTCGTCATATCGTACCCCATCGAAAAGAATAAGTTTCAGGAATTTTTTGTCCCCTGACATCAGGAGTTTTCCCGAATCTGCAAGTGTTACATTGCTGTTAGGTGCGTATCGGTCACGATGGTCATATATCATGACATCGTAAAGCATGTTTTTAGATGGATCTTTTCTCTGGACTTTTATACTGAAATCATCCACTCCCTGGTAAAATACATTTTCTTTAATGTCCAGTTCGAGGCGGGTTTCTTTGACTCCATGCAGAATGGATACAAGTTTGAGGTTAGCTACGGGTAATACGTTATTTGAAAATTTGTATGCACCATAAGAAACCAGAACCGTAAGGATGATCAATGGCATCATGATTTTGGGAAGTGAAATTCCGGCTGATTTTAGAGCCGTTAGTTCGTAGTTTTCACCCAGATTTCCGAATGTCATTAGTGAAGCCAGGAGGATGGCCAGGGGGAGTGCCATTGGTACTACCTGCAGGGAAGCATAAAAAAGCAGTTCTGCCAAAACATTCCATTCCAGTCCTTTTCCTACCAAATCATCAACATAACGCCACAAAAACTGCATGACCAGTATAAACATGGAAATGAAAAAGGTCATCAGCAAAGGGCCCAGATAACTTTTGAGAATAAATAAGTGGACTTTCTTCATTTAATGTTTTTATTTTCTTTAGATCGTTAGATAAAGATTTGATTTTTTGAATAATCACCTTTACGTTTTATACGTATGCAAAAATTAACGAGTCATCTGTTTCCCGGGCAATGATGACCTGGGTGTAATCTTCCTGTGGTATTACACCAGGCATTGCTCAAAGATCTTTGGCCTTTAAATTAACAGAAACGGGAATTTATCAAAGTAGGTTTACTAACCTCTAAAAATCTAAAGATCTGTTGCATTCTGTTTTATTTTCAGGCATTAAAAAGCATTCAAAATGCGTACCACATTTTGAATACAAAGTTAATTAAACAAGTAGTAATATTGATGGGAATTTAAGTAAAAGGTAAAAACCAAAATTCCCTCCGCTTTCGATAGTCGAAGTGGAGGGATTAATTGGTGAAATAAACTTTTTGACGATAATGCATTTGCTAAGAGGATCCCAATCCATGTTTTAATACATCCACCTGTTGATCCCAAAGTTCGGTAGTGTCCTCTTTGTCTCCTGGCTCTACGTGATCAGTAATAATGAGTGCTACATCACCAGTTAGTTCGTCCACCATAATCTGGAACTCAAACCAGATGTCTTCCAGTCCTTCATCGAGCCATTGGTAACGTACCATTTTGTTTTCTTTGCGCAGGATTTGTTCAGCTTTTTGTTCACTTCCTTCCCATAAAAATGTGTAAATTTTTCCTTTCACATTTACATTATCGGCAAACCACTCTGAAAGGCCACTTGGTGTGGCCAACCGGTTAAACAGAATTCCCGGTGAGGTGTTGAGAATGTACTCAAGCTCAATTTTTTCTAAATTGTCTGCCATTCTGATTTACATTTTTGTTTTCGGTTACAATATAGTGGAATTATCCAAAAAAAAAAATTGACCGGAATTTTGTTGGTCGTTTTATTCTGTGGAGAGAGAGAAAGCTGCTTGAATTATGTATATGGCTGATAAAAATCCTAGAGTTCCTTTCATTATTTCCTGCATTCATTTTATCTGCGGTTGATTGTATTTCTTGATGTTTGACATCTCGTAAAGAAAATTCATTAATAAAGCAGCAAAAATTGAAGAAAAAGTCTGATTATTTTCTTTCTTCTTTCTCTTTTTCCCAGTTCTTGACCAAATGAGCATATTTGCCTCCCTGACGAACCAGTTCATCATGGTTTCCACGTTCTATAATTTGTCCCTGTTCCAGAACTAATATCAGATTGGAATGCTTGATGGTGCTTAACCTGTGAGCTACAGCAATTACCGTACGGGATGAGAAAATGTTTTCAATGGCTTTCTGAATGTAATTTTCAGTGAGTGAGTCAACTGCACTTGTGGCCTCATCAAGAATAATGAGGTCATTGTTGCCGCAGATGGCCCGCGCAAAGGAAATAAGTTGCGCCTGGCCTTTTGACATGTTATCGCCATTATCCTGAATCACATAATCGTAATTTCCCGGTAATTGCCTGATAAAATAATCGGCATAAACAAAGGAGGCAGCATTTTTCACATCTTTGTCGGTAATGTTTTTGCGGCCCAGGGCAATATTAAAACGTACGGTATCATTAAACATGAAGATATCCTGCTGCATGAGGGCCATGGCATCGCGAATGGTTGCGAGTGGCATTTCCCGAAGTTCTTGTCCATTGATCCTGATAGATCCCCGGTAACCTGTGTAGATCCTGGTAAGCAAACGAATAATGGTTGATTTACCTGATCCTGTGGTTCCCACCAATGCTATACGGTCTCCCTTTTTTAAGGTAAAAGAAACATTCCTAAGCACATCGGGGGTATCTTCGGAATAGCGGAAGGAAACATTCTCAAAGATTATCTCTTTCAACTCCAAAGGCGTGGATTCTTCCGGTTCAGGAGTTTCTTCTTCTGTTTCCTGTACAAAAAGGTGACTGATGTGATCCAACGCGGAAAGAGCGCGCTGGATGGTTGATATTTGCTGGGCGAACTGCCTTACCGGGATGAAGATTCGCCCCAAAGTTGTTATAAATACAACAAGAACTCCCATGGTATAGTCGTAGTCCCAAATCTGTATGGCACCGTAAAAAAGTACCAGGGCGGTTGCGACAGAGGTAATTCCTTCTACAATGCTGTAAAGGGCTGAGTCATATACATTGGAACGGTTCTGGGCATCGCAATAGGTTTTGTTCAGGTTGTTGTATTTGTTCCAGGCTTCTTCTTCAGCATTGTAAAGTTGAATGGTCTTCATACCGTTGAGCGATTCCTGAAGATAGGCCGCTGATTTGGCCAGACTGCTGCGTGACTCATCGTAAGCGGCCCGGATTTTCCGGCGCAAATAACGCATAACCAATACAATGAGAGGTACGACCAGTAGTAAGACTAATGTAAGGCGCCAGTTCAGGTAAAAGAGATAGCCCACAAGTGCCATGGTTTTGATGCTGTCTGATAACAATCCCAGTATCCCTGCCGCGAATGATTCGCTAATGGATTCCATGTCACTGGTCAGGCGGCTTAACGTTACCCCGATGGGATGTTTATCGTAATATCGCATCGGAAAGCGCAGGGCTTTTCCAAACAATTGACGCCTCATATCAACAATGGCTAATCCTCCGGCTTTGGAAAAAGTGTAACTGTAAATTCCTTCAAACAAAAGATTGGTAATTAAAACGCCAGCCAGAAGTCCTGAAAAAAGCTTCAGCCCTGTTGCGTCACCCGGAACAATGTAATCGTCAATAATCCGTTCCACAAGCCATAAAAACATTATGCTTGCGGCGGTTGTTACCGGTATTGAGGCCAGACTTATTATGAGCCATTTTTTATGGGGCATAAAATAGCGTCCGAACTTTTTTATCAGTTGCCAGTCTTTATTTGTCAGTATTTTGGGCATATTATTCTAACCTGCTTTTTAGGAAAAATCTGATTTCGTTAATATCTGGTTTCTAATTTTTAATCTGTGTCCCAAACCGGTAACTGGTCTCAGCGCTCAAAATTCCTGTGCTGAGGTGATCAGTTTTTAGCCGATTCTTTCACTATACTGCCCTTAACGTCCCTTTGTTTCAGACTCCATGCCACATGCACTCAGCATTTCTGCAGCTCCCATGTCTCCCGGTAAAACTCAGAGCTCTTTATTAACTCGTCGTGTGTACCAATAGATTCAATTTCTCCTTTGTCGAGAACCACAGTGAAATCAGTTTTTTCCAGTACGCTGATGCGGTTTGACACCACCAGAATGCTTTCGGCAGGATGCTGGTCAAAAACCTGCCTGATGAGAAAACGTTCGGTTTCGGTATCTACGGCAGAGAAAACATCGTCAAGAATTAATAATTTGCTGGGTGTGTAAAGAGCCCGGGCCAGACTTATACGTTGTTTTTGGCCGCCGGATAGCATAATGCCTTTTTCCCCGACAAGGGTTTGTTCCTGTTTGGGCAATCGCGCCAACTCTTCGGAAAATGCACTTTTAAAAATTACATCTTCAAAAACATTCTTCTGATTTGCCTTTCGGGCTCCGAGTGTAACGTTGTTTTTTATGCTGTCCGAAAACAGAAAAACTTCCTGGGTTACAGTTTTTACCACTGTGCGGATGTCCTGTCCACTTAGCTTACTGACATCTTTTTCCCCTAGAAAAAGCTGACCCTGAGCAGGCCTCAGATAACCATTAATTAGGTTGATAAGGGTGGTCTTTCCGGAACCAACCCTTCCGGTTATTCCTACCACTTGTCCGGGATGAATTTCGAAAGAGATATTTTTCAGTTCCGGATGTTCTCCATTATGATAGGTGTATGAAAGGTTTTTGAATTTTATTCCTTTGCTGAACAGGTCTTTTTGTATTTCAGGGGATAGTGGTTTTCTGTGTTCATCTACGCCCTTGCGATCCATTATGGTTTGAAGACTGGAAATTCCAACAAATCCCTGCTGGAAAACTGTAAGAACCCAGCCAAGCCCCATAATAGGTTGGGTAAGAAGGGCTGAATAGGCAATGTATTCGGTAAGCTCACCAATGGTAAACTTCCCTTCAATAACGTAAATTCCTCCAAAAAACAATACTACTATTTTCAGAATTTGTTCCAGATTGCCTAAGAGGGGAATAATAAAAGAGCGTACCCAGGTAATGCGCAGGGTGTACTTAAATAATGATATATTTTCTTCATCCACCTTTTTTTCGGCCCATCGATGTATGTTGTAACTTTTGATAACACTGTTGCCCGATAAAAAGGAGATGGTTTTTCCTGACAATTGCTGTAAGGCATCCATGCGTCTATGAGTGTTTTTTACCATAATGACGAGGCCAATGCGTACAATGGCAAAGATGATTATCATGGGAACAATGCAGTATAGAGTCAGAGTGGGTGACATGCTCCACATTTTGTATGGCGTAATGGATAATGAGAAAAGGATGTTTCCGGTTTGTAATATTCCAAAGCCGGTTATCAGACGCATTCCGTTAATGTCGTTATTGATTCTGGAGATGATTGATCCTGTACTGTTTTTGTCGTAATAGTCTTTCCCGAAGGAAGACAATTTTTGAAACATTTCTCCTTTTAACTGTTTCTCGATTAAGCGGCCTGGGACAAAAATAAGTATGCGCGAAAAGCTGCGAACCAATATTAAGATCAGCGCCAGTCCCAGAATAATTAGTACGTAGTTGTAGAAGTCGCTGCGATCGGCAGATGCACCTTCCGATATTATGTCAATGCTCTTTTGGATGTATTCCGGGATGGTAACGGAGACCCAGGTGGTTAATCCCAAAAACAGGAATCCTCCTGTGTACCACCATCTGTAGCGGTGCATATATCTAATCAGAAATTTTAACTTCGAGAGCATATCATACTTTGTTTTTGCTGACAACTTTGTTTTTTTGCAGAAATTAATACTGTTTCAGCAATTCAGCTACGCTTGGTTTATTGTTGTTTCCGGTTCTTCAGAGAGTCTGATTTTCTAGTCTTTTTTTTGGGGGGACTGGCATTTTATGAACAAATTTTATTCTCTTTATTGTCTTCGGAGCGGTTCGGCCTGAGGCCAGCATTGCATCAGTTTAGTTATATCACCCTTCCATTCATTATGATATAAATGAAGATGTTTTTCCGCCTGTGTAATTCCTGATTCTGCAATTTCGATTATGGGGGCAAGGTATTTTCCTTCATCTTCAATGCCAAGCCTTTTGGATCTTCGAGCCAGTCCTGCAGATGATATTTTTAACATCCGAATGGCTACATCTCTGACATTTAAGTTGTCTGCTTCCGCCTTTAAAGCCAATTTTGGAACCTGTGCTCTAATTTCTATGATGGTTTCAATGTTCCATCCACTAATTATTTCATAGGTCTCGTTCAGCGCTTCTTCATCGTAAAGCAATCCCACCCAGAAGGCAGAAAGTGCAGCAATATGTGAAACACAGCTGGCATCAGCTCCCCGCATCTCAATAAACCGTTTCAGACGTACATCCGGAAAAACAGTGGAGACATGGTTCTTCCAATCTTCCAAAGTAGGATTAAGAGGATGATTTCCGTTCATAAATGAACGGAATGTCATTTTTTCACTGTTTATGAATTGATTATCTCTGATGATAAAATACATTGGCACGTCCAACAGGTATTCCACCCAACTCTCAAAACCAAAATCCGTGTCATAGATAAAGGGGAGGAAGCCGCAGCGATCAGGATCTGTATCTTCCCATACCTGTGCCCTATAACTTAAATATCCGTTGGGATGGCCCTGAGTAAATGGCGAATTAGCAAACAAAGCTGTGACTATGCTCTGTAAAGCCTGGGCTATGCGCATTTTTTTGATCATATCATCCTCGCTCTTGTAATCCAGGTTAACCTGAATTGCTGCTGTGCGCGTCATCATGTCAATGCCCAGATTTCCCTTGGCAGGCATGTACGATTTCATGATGCGATAACGTTCCTTAGGCATCCATTGTATTTCCTCCTGCTTTCGTATAGGATCGAAACCCAGAGCCAGTGTTATTACTTCCAGTTCCTGGCAGATATTACGCAAATCTTCAAAGTGTTTACGCGTTTCGTGATAGGTCTGATGAATATTGTTGAAGTTTTTGCCCGAAAGCTCAAATTGACCTCCCGGTTCTATAGTTATGGAAGCCCCATTTTTAGTTAATGCAATGATTTTCCCCTCCTCTGTAACAGGTTTCCAGCCATTCTTTTGCATATGTTGCATAATCTGACTAATGCCGGGATTTGTATTATGTCCCAGACGCTGAAGGTTATCCTTCCGATAAAGAAATTTTTCGTGCTCTGTGCCAATTCCCCAGGTATTCATTGGCTTACAGCCCTGCTGGAAGTAGCGAATCAGATCTTGTTTGTTCAAAGGTTTGGTGAAAGTTGTCATTTTTTTTACTTGGAATTTAAAATGCAATCCAGAACATATTTTTCCACTTCACGATTTTTCCCGATATAGGGGAAATCATGCATGGAAAGCATGGCAGGTGCATTGAGCTCTACTACAATATAACTATTATCCGATGGTGTCTCTGATGTATTACTTATAATTATATCAATTCCTGCAATTTTCAAACCTGCCGACATGGCGGCTTGAATAGCGATTTTGTGGTAAAAGGCCGGTATTTCATCGGTGACATCGATGCTGTCTCCTCCTGTGCTGAGATTGGAATTTTTGCGAAGGTATATTTTTTCTCCGGTATTAAGTACAGAATCAAGGGTCAGACATTGATTTCTGAGGTGCCGGAGAACTTCATTGTCGATCTTTATTTTCAGAAGAGGATGAGTGTAATTATACCCCCTGTTATTGTTTTTAATTCTAATGAGTTCTCCGATGGTATGCAGTCCATCTCCCACAATATTTGCAGGTTCACGAAAAGCAATGGCCCGAACCTGGTAATCAACTACAAGAAAACGATATTCCTTTCCGGGATGATATTCTTCAACGATTACTTTATCCGAGAATTTAAAGGCATATTCAACGGCATTTAGAAGTTCTTCATAATCCCGGATTTTGGTTGTAACAGCAATTCCGTGGTCGGTGTCCATCGGTTTTGCCACCAGAGGGAAAGATATTTTGCTCAATTCTCCGATGTTGTAATCCTTTTTAAGAAGCATTCCTTTGGCGTGATTGATGCCTTTTCTTTGAAGAAATTGCTTTGTCATCCATTTGTCATTCGAAATCCAGAAAGCGATAAGGCTATTGGCATCAGATATGGTCCCTTCATGGATGATATATTCTTTTTGATTATGAGTTATGGCTATCAGATTGTTTTCGGTATCAATTATCTCAAAAGGGATATTTCTTTTCAAAATTTCCTTTATTATTATTTGAGTTGTGGCTTCAAAATTTTCGAACCCACTGAGTGGTTGAAAATTGTAGTTGGATATAGTGGATTCTGACATACCTGAATGGTTGATTTTACAGCTTACAAAGGTAAGGAATGCATTTTTGTTCATTGCACTTTTCTTTGTCTCATTGTTTGTTCTTTTTAATGGTCTGCCTAATCTGGATATTCATGGACTTTCTATTACGATATTCAACCAATGGCAAAATACCGGCTTCCCAGGAAAATTGACATAAAAAAAATGATTATTTAATACGCCGGAACTTAAAATCTAATGATTCTTAAAATGATAAGAGAAGTACTTTTTCGAGAGGGGAAAAGACGTTGAAGAAAAGAAAAAACCGGGTAGCTTTTGTTTGTACTAAGATGTTTATACCCCATTACATACAAAGAAGAAAGAAACAAAATACTACCCGGATTTCTTAAGGGTTGGGCTTGCTTTGAGCAAATGCCAAATGTGATCAATTACGAGGTGTCTGTTTTACACTTTGAGCAATAACTTCAAAAAAAAACTTATTGCTTTTAATAAGTTGAAAAAAATCCGGACAACCTTGACAGCTTTTTCCCTTTAAGACCATGTTCCTCAAAAATCCTCGTTAGGATTAAGAAAGAAAAGAAATGAGCCGGTTGTCCGGACTTAAGGGCTGGGTTCTTGCATTACAGGAGTCAAAGATGTGGGATTAATTTGAAAAAGAAAAAGAAATAAAGACTGCTTTTCTGAATGAATGGAGTTGTTTTCTGAATGATTGGTTTCGAACAATGAATGAAAAGGGACTGGAGTGTTGTTTTTTGCAAACATTCCCTAAAAAGGTGCCAAAAGAGGCCGGAATCTGAAAATCTCTCAGGAATAAATTGATCTTTTTTATTAATTTATCTGGCTTTCAGCCTTCTTTTAGCATAGCACTTATGTGTCAAAGAAGAATTAAAGGTATGTATAACTGACATTAATTTCCAAAGTATTTTAAGAAGGCGTTTAATTGATGTTAAAGTTCGGTTTATGATTATTTTTTGATTGGTTTGGCAAATTTTGAAATAAATAATTAACCGAAATATTCAGTAAGTGTTTTCATTCCTGATTTAGATATGCTTAATTCAACTTCTGAAGAACCGTTAAACATTAAGCATTTTTTTTGGGTTCGGTTTACCTCTCTTAGAAATTTTGAGTTAATAGCATGAGATCTGGAAATCCGGACAAAGCTTTTGCTGTTTATCAGTGAAAGAATTTTTCCGATATTTTGCGCCACATAATGGTCACTTTCTCTTTCCATTACTATTTTGGTATAAACATGATCGGCCTCTAAAAAAACAATGTCGCCCGGGTTTACCAACAGGAAACCTGACTGCGTGTTGAAACGTAGTACGCGATTTTCTTTGTTGTTTATCTGGTTATGGGACTGATGGTTCTCGTTACTTATACGTGAGGAGAAACTTTTTTCTATCTTTTCAATACATTTTTGCAAACGTTCCCTGCTCACTGGTTTTAGGATGTAATCGATAATATTGTATTCGAAAGCCTTAAGGGCATATTGATCATATGCAGAAACGAAGACGATCTGAGTACTGCATCGGTTGTTGAAAAGTTCTTTTGCAATGTCAACTCCCGATTTGTTGCCCAGGTGGATGTCTAAAAAGAGGATATCGGGCCTTAGATTTGCGATTTCGTTAATCAGATTGTCTGGTGAAGAGAATTCTCCAATTACTTCGAAATTAAAAAACTCACTAACCATTTGGCTTAAAACTGACAGAGCTCCCGGTTCGTCATCAACAATTACAACTTTGTACATTATATCTGTTTTTTTGTAATGAAAATTCTTATTTGGTCTTTTGATCGAAGAATCCCTTAACCAGATTTTGGTAACCTCTCGATACAGGGATTTCTTCATTTGTCGGACTTTCAAGAATCAGTTTCATGTTATTCCCTTCCTTGTGTACCGTGCTGACTCTTTTAATGTTTACTATGTAAGAGCGATGACAACGCAAAAGTGAAGAGTTTTCAAATGTCCTTTCTATATTTTTGAGAGTATTTCGAATTAATACAGATTTTGGTTTTGTGTTTTGCAGATATTTAATTGAAATATAATTATCAGATGATTCGAGGTACAGAAGATCATCGCTTTTAAGAGAAATTCTAAGAATTCCCTTTTCGTCATGAAAAGAAATAAAATTGGAGGAATGCCTGATTTGATTTAGCAGATTGTTCAGGCTGATACTTTTTTCTTTCCAGGCAAAGAAGAGAAGACTGATTACATAAGGAATTAATAGAATGAGCGCGGTGTTCTGAAGTGCAAGATAGTAAAGAAGTCCAAAGTTTCTGGAATCGTTCATTACAAACTTCTCCAGAAAAGCATACATAACTGCCATTAAAAGAACTTCGCCTGCAATCATCAGAATGTAGTATCGGACAGTGACAGGTTGTTTTCGCCTGATCAAAAACATTAAAAGAGCCCGGCTGATTAATACAACAAGCATACCTGCAATTACCAAAAGCCCTGAGTAGAAAATAAACTCACCCGAACTTATGTTGTACCATTCGCCCGAACCAAAAGGTCTGTAGATATTGATAAAAATATAGGCAAAAACAGTGGCAAATAATACCTGTAGAACAGTATTTTTTCTGGTAATGAAATACTCCGGTATTAGTTTGGATCCCTTCTTCATTTCTGTGGTCTTACAGTTCATTTAGGGTTTAGTAATGAATTAAATGAGGTTCAAAAATAGTGATATTTATCAGACTTTTAATATTTTTATTGTACTTATTACACTCACAAGTGATTGTTGTTTACAAAAAGCCAATTCGTTTGATAAAAAAGATTTTTTCGGACTTGCTTTAGACCTGATGTTTTTGATGGTTATTTAGAATAAGCATAGTGTTTTTGTCAGTATAAAATTCGTCTAAGTTATTGATCGGATGGAACTCGCATGCAAGGACTTACATATGTTCTTTGGTGGCAAACATTGCCATGCTCATTTTAATGCAAAAATAATGATCTTTTTGATTATTTCTTTTTGGGTTTCCGGCAATCTTTTTCATTAGATTAAACTTATTTCCATTCATCCCATTTAATTTTCATTTACCCCATTCAGTTTACTGTTTGTCCCAAAATGCCGTTGATTACTTCATTTAGAGTGTGCTATATTTTGTTTTAATGTTTATTTGTAGTTAATGATCTGATCACTTAACTATAATAGAATGGGATTGCTTTTCGAAATGCAGGAGCGATTAACAGACAGGTTCGATATGAACAAAGATTCCGGACAGTTGGATCAGGATGTTGTTTTCTATACGTTTCTGTTCGAATCGCAGTTTGAAGAAAAAAACGGATTTTTAGACATTCAGAACTTCCGACAACAGGGTGATGAACTCCGTTCTGATTTGTTTAGTGTCGATAATCCTGAAAACCATTTTTTCCGGTATGCAGTTTTTGTTCCCGTCAAAAGGCAGGAAAATGCCAAGGCTTTGTTTTTGCTCCACGGATTGAATGAGCGCAGATGGGACAAATATCTGCTTTGGGCGTATCAATTGACAATTAAGACTGGTGCACCTGTCATTTTGTTTCCTTTGGCTAACCATATAAACCGGGCGCCTGATTTATGGTCTTATCCAAGAAAGATGATTGAAGTAGTCCGTAACCGAAAAGATCATTTCGGTGCGATTAAAAATAGTTCCTTTGCAAATGTGGCACTCAGTTCCCGAATAGATCGGAATCCTGAGGTTTTTGTTACCTCCGGGATACAAAGTTTTATGGATATTGTGAAATTGACCGGGGAAATATCTTCCGGTCAGCACCCCCTGTTTTTTGAAGGAACTAAAGTGGACTTCTTTTCTTATTCTATTGGTGCTTTTATGACCGAACTTCTTTTAATGTCCAATCCACAAGGGTTATATTCTTTCAGTAAAGCATTCTTATTTTGTGGTGGCTCTACCCTTGACCAAATGGATGCCCGGTCTAAGAGCATTTTAGATAACAAGGCTGTTGAATCTCTTCAACGATTTATGAGCCAAATTGAAGATAATAAAACCATCAGTCGGCTATTTGAAGTTTTAAAGCCGTTTGGATGTTCGGTAAAAGATGTTTTTCTGTCTATGTTAGCAATAGACAGATTTAAGGCGGAAAGAGAGAACTTTTTACGGATTTTGAGCCGACGGATCAGGGCTTTTGGACTTAGTTTTGATAAAGTGATTCCGGGGAATGCAATTCGCCAAACTTTTGGAGGTGATTTTCATAATGTTACTATTGCTGATTTTGATTTTCAATACAGTCATGAAATTCCGTTTCCATTTACCGATTTTTCCGTTTCTTCAAAAGTAGAGCATGCATTTAGAAAAACTTTTCAGGAGGCTTCATTTTTCCTGAAGTGAAAGTAGACAACCTGGCAGGCTTATTATTAAGTTCCAGAATTTTTGGTGATATTGATCGAAATATTTTACTGCTCTCCATAAGTGAAAAACCGTTGCAAAAACGTTTGCAGCGGTTTTTTTTGGAAAACGATTAAAATTTACGAAAATCCGTTTTGTGAAAAACTTTTTTTTTATACTTTTGCACCGCCTCTTAGGAAAAGTGCTGACAGGCTTATGTTGACTTTAAATAAATTATAACAATGCGAAAATAGCTCAGTTGGTAGAGCACGACCTTGCCAAGGTCGGGGTCGCGGGTTCGAGTCCCGTTTTTCGCTCTAAAAAAAGGATGTGAGAAATCTTTGCCGATGTATCGGGAAGTTCCTTTTTTTAATCCCAAAGAGAGATTGGTTATTGATGTTGCCGATGTAGCTCAGTGGTAGAGCGCTTCCTTGGTAAGGAAGAGGTCACGGGTTCAACTCCCGTCATTGGCTCAATTAAAGCCTCCGTACTATACGGGGGCTTTTTTAGTTTCTGTGTTTTATTACTTTAAGCCGATGCAACAGACCTGTATCAGATTTTATGATTAACATGTAAATTCCCTGTTTATAGAAAGAGAAATCCCATTCTGCCGGACTGCCTCCTTTTATCTCTTTTTGCTCAATTATTTTTCCGGTAAGATCATAAATCTCCACCTTCAGTAATCCTTCCGGAAGATTATTGATTGTTGAAATCTCTTTTACAGGATTTGGAGATAGGGTAATTTCATTTTGCACTTCTTCTCCGGTGTTTGAGCTGGCAATAGTCATAGTTACTTCAACCGTTTGATCTGAATTTGTGGTGATTGTTCCCTGCTGCTCGTTGTAATCCAATGCCGAAACGATATATTCCATGTCATTCTCTTGCGGAACCCTGGTAAAGGTGACTTCTCCTTTTGCATCGGTGTTTTTGGTTTCATTGTTGAACGTTACCTGAGCACCATCAATAAGAACTGCGTTATCGTCTTTTACGACAAATTTGATTTCATAACCGCTTTCTGCCCAAATAATATTGGAAAATTCAGACTGCAGGTTAACCTGGGAATATGTGGCCTGAACTTTATATTCATAGTCGGCAAGATCGGTTACCAAATCGCTGTAGAAGCTGTTTGCAAATCCATAACTTCGTCCAATTTCCATGTTGTCGCGAAAGATTACATACTCAACATTACCTGAGTGGAATTCGGGAGGACTTTGAACTTTAGAAGCCCTTTGGGTTTTTTGATGTTTTGAGAAGTTGCCGGCTTTTTCTCTCGGTGTTTTATTTACTTCTGATGAAGATGGTGCCCCGGGAAAAGGTTCCTGGTTCAGGGGGCCTAGTTCGGGGCCTACTATCAAGTCATCCAATAGTAGTACGAATGTATCGAATCCTTTATTCTGAACAGCGACTTCCACATATTGTCCCAGATAGGCCGAAAGGTCAAATTCAAGGCGGGTCCATGCAACGGGAACCTCATAATTCTGATGTAAAGTAATCCAGTCTGACTGTCCTGAAGGTCTTATCTTAACATCAATAATCTCATGGCCCCAATCATAGGTTCCATCAGAGGTCGCCAGGGATCTTGCCATGAAAGAGAAAAAATTCCCATCTGTTACTTTGAATTTGGGAGAAATTAACCAGTCGTCGCTCTGTACACCTTGTGCAGCGAAGGCCGCAATTACTTTATCTCCCGACCAGGCTGAGATGTCGTATTCCATCTGCAGGATGTTTTCGTCATAAACATCAAGGGTAATAAATGCCAGCGGTTCCTGCTCATGAGGCCAGGAAATTGATGAAATACCCCAGGTATCTGCCTGATCATTATCGACAAACTCCCATCCGCCGATGTTTGTAGCGTAACTTTGATAGTTTTCAAAATTCTCATTGATAACCGGACTCCAGTTTAGCTCTACATCCATATAATTTATGGTAGCCGATAGATCTTTGGGTTCCAGAGGAGTGAAAGGGCGGAGGACAAGATTTATTGTTTTGGAATTATCAGGAATAAATCTAACTGACTTCCCGTAAAAACCATCAGCCTTAATATCCACATGAGTATAAAGCATACTGTGAATTACTGTATCTGATATTTTTCCTGTGACATCTGTGAAAAGAGTATCTTCCTCAAATATCACCATTGCATTTTCCAACGGATTCATATCCTGGTCGGTTACATTAAATGTAATGTCATAAATGTTGGGAACTGTGGAAATGGTATCGGATGCCGGATTTAGCTGATAGCAATTATCTGTAGTAAAATACTCAAAAAACTGCAGGTAGTAATCCGATGTATGTTGCAGGCCGGAGAGAGTAAACTGGGTGCCGGTTCCATTGTAAACCACAAAAGTATTATTGCCAAGGTTGTTGCCGTTTCCGAAGATTGGGTCAGCTGAATAGTTGATTCCGGATTCCGGCAGATCCACAATTGGATTGTCTTTGCGTGCAATAACCAATACTGCATCCCCATTGCCACGGGTCCAGGAAAGATCTGCTGAGGTTTTGGTAATGTTTGTGGCAGAAATGTCTGTAGAAGCCAGATCCGGCGTTGTTTGGCAAGGAGAATTATTTATCACTTCAACCATGTCTAACCCCACTCCATAACCATAATTGGAAGTTGCTTCAAATGCAATTTCGCATGGTTCGGAGAAAGGAATTGACACTTCCCTGGCAGTCCATTCGGGTATGTTTCCGGTGTAATGGGCCAATTGTTCCCAGGTACCTGTGCTTAAAGGTCTGATCATCACCTTTAGTTCGTCTTGTTCGTTTTCCCATTCAGGCTGAATGTGTCTGAATTTAAGGGCATAGGATTGTCCGCTTTCGAAGTTGAATGCAGGCGATACCAGTTGGGTGGTTTTTGCTGTCCATCCTTGTTGGAAAAAGGAGGCATAAGTATCTCCCGAGAAAGCAGGAATGAGTCCATTCCCATCGTTGAGAGCATTATTTGTCCAGGTAACCGTTCCGCTGATAAATTCCTGAATCCAGTTTTCCAGTCCGAATTCAAAACTGTCGGTCCATGGAAAGGAAGATACAGGATTGGGACGGGTTGTAGCATTGGCTTTGAGGCTTTGTGAATATGAATCTCCCTTGTCACTCCATATTGAATAATAGTATTGTGTTGAAGAACTCAAATTCTCATGGATGAATTCCTGTGCTGCATTACCATAATAGATCACTGTTCCGCCCCCGTCAATTTGGTCTCCCGGGTTATAAACGATTCCGTCAACCGGGGTGCCAAAGGTTTCTGTGGTGTTTGAGGCTATTAAAACAGGAAGTTCAGATTCATCTGCTGAACCCGGAGTCCAGTTGAGTGAAATACTTTTTTCATCGTTAGCAACCGCATTAAAGGAAATGGGTGATCCATCCTGAATGGACATAAAGTCAAACGAAATAGTACCATTAGTATGAGTAATCTGAGTGATACTTCTGTTAAAGCCTGTTCCATCCCAGGTGGTCATAGCCGGGTCACTGGTGTCAGTAAGTTCGGTTACATTTGCAGTGCCGGGAAAGGGACAGGATTCATCATTGATTATATGGTTGGCTGCAATTGGGTATAACCCCTGATGTTCATCAATATTTATGGTATTGGATGTCCGTCTTTCATTGATTAAATTTCCGTCGGCATGGTAAACGAGCATTCCTGGAGAGTATAAATAGCTGTCAAAGCCACTTTTTTGACGGTTTTCAATTAACAGATATTCATTATCAACCGGACTGTTGACTCTTAGTATTTGAGTTGAAGAAATGACAGGATTCAGGTTAATGGTTTGCGCACTGTCGATGATGGTTACATCTACCCAACCCAGTTCTTCCTTGCTAAATGGATTATGATGAGCAGGGGAGGCACCGAAGGGCGATCCGTTGTAGGTTCCACCTGCCATAATGTCCCATCGACCGGTTCCATCAAACAGCCCGTTGGTCTCTTCATTAATGTCATAAAAATCAGGGAGCCCCAGGTTATGTCCAAATTCATGACATATGACACCGATTGTATTAATGTCGCCCGATACATTACGAAGCTCGGGCTGGATAGTGTATTGATCCACTACCACTCCGTCGAATGTTCGCTGCGAGGTACTGATTCCGGCAGATGAAAAGGAGTAAGAATGAGACCAGATATCGGTTTCGTCCCCCGTCACTTCCTGTCCTGTCCCCTGGTGAATAATAGCTACCCCTTCCACTACACCGTCTCCGTCATTATCGAAATTGGAGAAGTCCACTCCTGCAGCAGAAGCTGCCTTCACCGCATGAAGTGCAAATTCACTCCATTGGGCTTCAGGACCATAATAATCGTGAGTGCCAGGTACATCCACCCAGTCGCTTACAATAGTATTGATGTTAAGTAGCCCTCCGCTGACTTCCTGGTAATAATCTTTAAAACTTCCTGTTCCATTATAACCGGACAAATTCATGAAATCATCAAAAACAGTGTAGGAGTAGGTGGGGGAAGTGTCAGAAAAATTGACCAAAATTAAGAGTAGATTTGGATTCCCGGTAGAGGGAAAAAAAGTGTCCATTACACCGCTTTTTAGAGCACTGGTATATTTGTCTTTCCTTTTTTTTAATATGTTTTTCCGGGAGACACCAAGATTTTTGCTCAGAGTGGATACAAAAGCATTTTCATTGAAATCTCTTTTTTCCGGGTCAGAAGCTACTGTGCCTGAACTAACAATTTCTCCGGATTTAAGCTGAGTGGCATACTCAAAATATCCGTTCTGATTTTTTATTATTCTGTATCCATCGTCAGTTGTAATCCAATTAAACCATTCATCGCCGTGCTGACGAATGGTCAGAGTGCTTCCATCGGGCTGCATTACCTCTTGTGGAAAGGGATAGGCTCCCACAGAATAAACGGGTTCAGTAGATGTAATAATCTGTAGAAGACCGATAAATAATATGTAATAATAGAAATTACTGTTGGTAGAAGATTTTCCCATATCCCACTGTTCTATGCTGTATTTTGAAAAAGGTTTGCTTTATTGTGAAGTAAGGGCCCTTGGTGCAAACCATTAAATTACGCCAAATGTATACCTTTGTAAACGTTATTCAACAAAAAAGGTTCCAAAACAAAAGAGCTGGATAAATATTAATCAGGAGATCAAATGATATCAAAAATAAAGAGTACTACTTTTCTTGCTATTCTGGCTTGTTTGCTATGGTCCACTGCTTTTGTGGGCATTAAAGTCGGACTTGAATATACCACTCCAATGCAGTTCGCAGGTATCCGTTTTTTTCTTTCCGGTTTGATGCTTTTGCCGTTGGTCGTATCATGGAAGAAATTACGGGATGATCTGTATCACCATTTTTTTGTGTTTTTGAAGATTGCGTTTTTTCAGACCTTTATCCTCTATACCTTGTTTTACCAGGGAATAAATCTTGTCGAAGGGGCTACAACAGCTATTATTATTGGTTCGCAGCCACTTTTTTCAGCCCTTGTAGCTCATTGGACTTTAAAAAATGATTTGCTGACTCTGAGGAAGTTTCGTACCATAATCATTGGAGTATTGGGAATAGTATTGGTTGCCCTGGAGAAAGGACTGAATTTTAAAGGCGACACTTTAACCGGTCAACTTCTGGGTATAGGGATGCTCGTTTTGGCTAATATAGCATCGGGGTATGGAAATGTATTGGTAAGCAAACAGAGTGAACTGAAGATATCAGCTGTGGGGTTAAGTTCAGTCCAACTGATAATGGGCGGATTGGGTTTGTTTGTGGTTTCGTTGATGGTTGAGCCCTTTAATGGTTTTGAGTTCGAATGGCCTTATTATGCTTCTCTGTTCTGGCTCAGTTTTTTGTCTGCTGCGGCATTTTCCCTTTGGTTCACTTTGTTAAACAGACCCGGGGTGAAAGTTTCCGACCTGAATGTGTGGAAATTTATTATTCCTGTTTTTGGGGCTATTTTCAGCTGGCTGCTGATTCCTGATGAGGTGCCCACAGTTCTGCAAATTACCGGTATGCTCATTATCGGGCTTTCTTTGGTTTTATATAATCTTCAAAACAGGAAAAAATTGTAAGAGAATGTTATTTGCCCTTTAATTTATAAGGTATATAAAAATAGAAAGTTGTTCCCTGCCCCGGGAACGACCGCAGCGTAATGTCTCCGCCCAGAGCAGGAAGTATGCTTTTTACAATGCTCAGACCCAGACCCATGCCGCCATAAAGTGATTCTCCCGCGTTTTCTGCCTTTCTGAAAGGTTGGAAAATATTGCTTTGTTCCTGTTCAGGAATCCCTATGCCTGTATCTTCCACCATAAAAACGAGAGCCCTGTGTGGTGGGTTCTGAGTCACCAGTCCTGGGATGAATGATTTTAACTCTGTACCGCTGAATTTCTCCACTGATAACTTAACATAGCCTTCAGATGTGAATTTTAATGCATTTCCCATCAGGTTTATGATGACTTGTCGCAGCCGGTGTTCATCAGAATAGATGGATGCTTCTTTTAAGGATTCTGGAATGTCAAGGATTAAATCCATCTGATTGTTTTTCTTTGGCTGGAACTCCAGTGTTTTAATAATGCTTGTAAGAAAGGGAGCTAGTTTTATCAGTCGTGGATGTAAATTCATTTGCCCGGTTTCTATGCGGCTGATGTCAATAATATCGTTGATGAGTGCCAAAAGGTTATCTGCCGATTGCTGAATCATGAATATGAAATCGCTCTTTTCTTCATCGGAGAATTCCATGTTGCTAAGCAGGGTTGAGAAGCCCACGATGGCATTCATAGGTGTTCTTATTTCATGAGAAAGATTGGCCAGAAAAGCTGTTTTCAGACGATCTGATTCTTCGGCTTTTTTCTTTGCCTTTTCAAGGTCAGCGGTGCGTTGTGCTACCATATTTTTGAGGTCGTGTCGGTGTATCTCAAGTTCCTGATTTTGAAGCATTACCTGTCGTTGGCTTTCCTTTAGCTCATGGATGGCTTTTTGCAGATGGCGGGTTTTTTCTCTGACCGTTTTAGATAAAATTATTTTCTGACGATTAAGCAAACGCATCCGCAACAAAACAACCATTAAAACCAAAAGAATTACTGCAAGGCCAAAGACCCACAAAAACCAGGGTTTATGATAAAAAGGTGCTTTAACAAAGATATCAAGATAATCACCTTCTTCGTTCCAGGTAAGGTGGTTATTAGCTCCTTTTACTTTTAAGCGATACTTACCGGGGGGGAGATACGAATAAGATATAGAATGTAATGCTGAGGCTTCCGACCATTCTTTGTCAAAACCTTCGAGTTTCCAGGCTATCATATTTTTTTCAGGATGACTGAAGTTTAAGACGGATACATCAAATGATAGTGACTCCCGGGTATAGTCCACTTCAATATTTTTAGAAGTGATTTCTGTTACATCAAGAGCGTTTTGTCCTCCGACCGAAATGTTGGGGTTGCCGGTAAAATAGCTGGAGATATAAACAGGGGGGATATAATCGTTGATATGAATATTCTGAGGATGGAAAAGTACGAAACCATCGATGCCGCCCATCATGATTTCTCCATCATTGGTGACTGAGACAGCCCGTTCGTTAAATTCCTGGCAAAATGTTCCTTCCTCAAGTCCGAACTCAAGAAGTTCTTTATTCTCCGGATTGAGCCTGGTTATACCGTAATCGGTGGATATCCATAAGTTATCTTCATTGTCGGCACAAACGGCGTATGTGTTTGTAGACAAAGTTTTTACAGAGAATTCGTCATTAAGTTCGTGGGATTGTGTGTCGAAGCGCAATAACCCACTGCCAAAAGTTGCAAGCCATAGATAATCATCATTTTGGGTAGTTATGGAAAGGACGTAATTGCTTTGTGGAGGGGATAAACTCCCGGCTTGCTTCAGGACAGCCGGAATCTTTTGAAAAGAATTCTCTTTTGTGTTAAAGTGAATGAGGAATTCGCTTTTTGTTCCAATCCAGCCTTTTGTATGATCGTGGGTGAACACCATATCAGTAACGGAAACAAATTCTTCTTTCCATTCGTTTAGTGGGAAAGGATGTATTTTGTACGATTGGTCTTCGGGGTTAAAGACAATAATCCCGGACTGGGATGACAACCACAGGTTGTTTTTTTTGTCCGAGACGATGCTTGACAGGTTGTTGATTTTTTCGGAAGAAAGAGAATCAGTCAAAAATGTGTGCTTCTGCATTTTTTCTCCTGATAAATCTGTTTCAAGTAGGCCATTGGAGGTCGCCAACCATATTTTGTCATGCAACTCAATTCCGTCTTTTACTATATTATGCTTTTTCCCGTAATCGGTACTGAGAATTCGCGAAAACTTTTCATTAGTTTCTTTCTGCCTGTATAATCCATCAAGAGACCAGAACCAAAAATGTTTCCGGGAATCACGGAAAAGGAAAAAAACCGAAGTGTTTTTCGCATCAGATAATTTACGCAGGTCAAAGCTCTTAAAGATGTGTTTTTCGAAATCGAGGAAGGAAACACCTGCCGGTGTAGCAGCAAATAAAATGGGTTGATGACCGTAAAATTTCAGATCATTGATCTGGTTATTTAGTAATCTTCCATATTTCTCAGAGGCAGTGTGGTTTTGAGGGTTTCTACCCAGAGAGTCTGTTTTAAAAAGTCCTTTCCCAAGTGAACCAATCCAAATTGATCCTTTATGGTCAACGGTAAGCCCTGTGATCTGGGGATTGTCCGGTACAGTTGCGTAGTGGAGGGCGCTCATTTCTTTTTCCGACCATTCCCACAATTCGTTTTGGGTCGCTACCAGAATTTTCCCGGATGGCAGTTGGACAAAGTCCTTTACCCATTCTTCCCTGATGGTATTGTGTGAAAAAACGGGAACTTGTTGGATTAACTCACCTTTTTCATCAAACAGGAAAAGTCCTTTTGAGGTGCCTGTGAAATGTTTAGATCCTATTTTTTTGCAATTAAATACAGTGAAGTTTTTTTGGCCTTTGAGGGTGGCAATCCGCTCAACCGATACTGAATCTTTTTGTTTTTTAAGTGTAACTTTTAACAAGCCCAGCGATTGGGTTCCCAACAGAAGAGTGCTGTCATTTACTTCACAAATACTTTTTATATGATTGAGATACCTTTCTCCATCTTTTTCCTTGATTATGGGAAGCCAGGAGTGGAACTCTGCTGTTTTGTAATTAAAAAAGTTAAGTCCGCCAAACACAGTGCCTATCCATAAGCCTGAATTGTTACCAGCCTGGCTTAACGCACTAATGTTGTTGTTGCTTATGGAAAGCGAATCATTTTTATCGTGCTGGAAGATAGTGAGGGTTAGTCCGTCCCATTTGTATAATCCGTCAGATGAGCCAAGCCATACATACCCTTTGGGGTCAACAGAGATAGTTTTGATGTTGGATTGAATAAGTCCGTAATCCCGTGTGAGGTTGTCAAAGTGTTGTGATTCAATTTCATGGTTGTTGCCGGGTAGGGGCATATGACAAATCAGTAGAACCGTGAAAAGGGCTGTTCTGCGAAGAAAAGTAAGTATTGAATTGTCAATATGGACTATGAAAACAAACATTTTAAGGCTTTTGTGGGTTTTTTTAGAAGTATTAAGATACGATAATAAATTTGTTTTTGTTTTAGTTAGTCTGTTTTATTGACATCGTCGAACTTTCGTTTTATGAATTATCGTTAGACATATGAGAATGGATTATTTATGAATTAAGCAGCATTACTTCGTTAAGCTTTCATAAAAGCCTAACGTTCAATCGTTTGCAAGCGAATGAGTTCTTGCCTTAAAGTACAGATTTTCAATGTTATATGATTTAGCTTAAATCTTATATCTAAAAGTCTAACGATCTATTGAGCAGGATAGGGTTCTAATTTTTTCGGTTATTGATTTGAAATATCCGAAGGATTTAAATCTTTTGTTAGAATTTAGTTTATTCTGAAATAAATGATGGTCTTGGCCATATTCACTTCATTAATCCAGTTCAACAATAGTAACTCCACTTCCTCCGTATTGAACATGTTCATCATGGTAACGTGAAACAAATGAAAGAGTGGCAATATGCTGCCGGATTAATTCACGCAAAATGCCATTTCCTTTTCCGTGAAGTATTTTAACTTTTCCGGCACCACAGAGAAGTGCTTCGTCCAGATGGTTCAATACTTTTGTTACGGCTTCTTCTGCCCTCATTCCACGAACATCAATATCCGGACTGAAAGATAGTTTTTTATCTCTCAGTCGGTCAGCGTAAGTCGTTGTTCCAGAATATGTTCCTTGTCGCAGAGATTTTTTGTATTCATTTTTGCTGATGCGGTGAAGCCTGGTGCATTTAACTGTGGTTATTAGCTGGCCAAAAGCCACGACTGCATCTTTTCCATTGATTTCAATCACCTGACCTGGTACACTTTGCCCTTCCAGTTTTACTGTATCCCCCGGCTCGAGCGGCTTATTTTTGTCTGATTCGGTGGTAGATTGAATTGTATTATAGTGCTCCGCAGCCGATATCTTTTGATTTTTCTTTTTCCCGGATTGTTTTTCTTTTAATTTGCTGATTTTCTGTTCCAGTTTTTTTTGAACTTCCTCATCCTGCCCTGTTAGTTCTACTTTAGTTTTAAAATCTGCCAGGCTTTTGCGAAGGGCTTTGGTTTTTACTTTTTCGGCCTGAGTTTCCTTTATTTCTCTAATGGTTTTTTCAATTTCCCGATTGGCTTCAGCCAGAATATTCTGAGCTTCTTTTTTTGCTGATTCCAGAATCCGGGATCTTTCCGATTTTAGTTTTTCCAGATCTTTTTCATATCGATCCAGGGTGTTTTCCAGTTTTTTGTCTCTGTCGCGTACCGATTGTCTTTTCTTTTCCCAGTATCGTTTGTCACGGATTATCTCGCGCAGGTGTTTGTCGAAATTGATATGATCTTCTCCCAGCCTTTTTTTGGCTTTTTCCAGAATATTTTCCGGTAGCCCTGTTTTCCTTGCTATTTCAAACGCAAAAGAGCTACCTGGTTGTCCCATTTCCAGTTTGAAAAGAGGCTGGATATGATGGGTGTCAAAAAGCATGGCTCCGTTAATAATACCTTTGTTTTCTGATGCAAAATGTTTAAGATTGGTATAATGGGTGGTAATTACTCCGTAAACTTGTTGTTCGTTAAGTTGTTCTAATACAGCCTCTGCAATGGCTCCTCCCAGCATAGGTTCGGTACCGGTTCCAAACTCATCAATCAGCAGCAGTGACTTTTGGTCACAATGCCGAATAAAGTTTTTCATGTTCACGAGGTGAGAACTATAAGTACTCAGATCATTCTCAATAGACTGCTCATCACCAATATCCATGAAAATACTGTGAAAAAAACCCATTTGTGAGTTTTCCCCTACGGGAACGGGCAGTCCGCATTGCAGCATATATTGCAGTAATCCTACAGTTTGGAGACATACTGATTTGCCTCCGGCATTAGGTCCGGATATCAGTAAAATTCGTTGATCTTCATTAAGCTCTATGTCCAGTGGAACTACCGGTTTATCTGCCGCTTTATTTTGTAAATAGAGCAATGGATGCATGGCATCTTTCCATACAAAAGAAGTTTTGTTTTGTGTTTTAGGAATAGTTCCGTCAATGCGCCTGGCAAACCGTGCTTTGGATCTTATGAAATCGATGATCCCAAGAAACCGGAAAGCATATAGCATTTCGTCCATGTAAGGCCTGAGAAAAAGCGAAAGTTCGGAGAGAATTTTAACCAGTTCACGTCGTTCGGCATAGCCTAGTTCACGAATTTCATTGTTGATTTCAACAATTTCGGTCGGTTCTATGTAAGAGGTTTTACCTGTGGCTGATTCATCCTGCACAATGCCGCCAATCTTTCGTTTGTTGGCTGATAATACAGGAATCACGGCACGTCCGTCTCTGATGGAAATTGTTGCTTCCGGATCTACAATGCCTTCTTGTTGTGCTCTTTTGAGGATTGTTGCCATTTTTCCTGAAATACTGCTCTGCTTGGCTTTCATCTCTCTTCGGATGCGCAGTAAGTCGGGCGAAGCATTGTCACGAATCTGTCCGTGTTTGTTAATGATAGTATCTATTTTATCCAGTACGGCCGGATAAACCATTACAGGTTCGGCAAGTTGGTATAGGGTTGGATATTTTTCCTGTTCTTTTGATTGGATAAACCTGAGAATATCACGTATACTTCCCAATGCCCTGCGTAAATCGAAAAGTTCGTTTTCTTCGAGAAACAGTCCGTCCACACGCAACTTTTTGAGCGGCTTGCGCAGATCAAAGAAGTTAGAAGCAGGCATTTCCTGCCCGTCATCGGCAATATGCATCATTTCATGCGTTTGCTGAAGCCAGGTAATCACGTTGTCAAAATGATCGGAAAAGCTCATGTTTTCAGCCCGCTCACGACCCATCTCGCTCAGACAGCCATCAATGATGAACTCCCTTATTTTGTGGAAATATAATTTTTGTTCGAATGTATTCGGATAAATCACTTTGTATCTGTTTTGGGTACAAAATTAATCAAAAGATCGGGCTCTTCTTTCAGTGTCTGATGTTTTGTTTTTAAACCCTTTCTAATTCCTGATATAATTCATGTTCAGACTTAAGAAAATCCTGAGAATCGTCTGTTTTTTTGAAAAAATGACCCCTTATTTTAGCACCGTTAAAAATAGTTGCTTGTAATCAAATTTATCAGGTTAAATGGTTAATAAATCAATGCTTTAGTGGACATATGTAAATGAATGTTGAGTAAACGTGAAGATTTCATTCGTATAATTGTTGCCTAAGTTGTTGGCTGAATGGAACTCGCATGCCAGGACATTATACATGTTCTATTGTGATAATCGTTGCCATGCTCGTTTCATGAGATAGTTGTAAAAGTACGAATTGTGAATATTATTTTTTTCGGCTAAAGGCATAAACCCTAATAAATGTTATGTCTGTATGGTCTTGTTGGTTTTTTAGTTATGTCACTAATTGTAATCTTTTACTGGCTACAGACTAAAAAAACTACTGACAAATTTTTTATCTGAATCTAATGATTTAATGTAGATGAGACCAATAATTAAGCTAAAGGAGCGTGGATTTTTAGAACGCCGGCGTTATGAAGCCGTGTTGTTTTTGTTGTTGTCTGGACTTTTCTTCGGTTATTTGGGTAGTGAAATGGGAGTAATTAATCTGCTGAATACCCTGATGCGCACTGCCCATGATCTGTTGATGAACACTGTGCTGTTTATTCTTGGAATTACTGTTCTGACCGGGGCTTTGGGGAAACTGATGATTGAATTTGGTGTGGTCAGGCTTCTTGAATTTTTTCTGGCCCCCTTGATGAGGCCTTTGTTCAAGTTGCCCGGAGTTGCCTCTCTGGCCGGATTGATGACATTCTTTTCTGATAATCCTGCGATTATCAGTCTTTCGCATGATAAACATTTTAACCGCTTTTTTAAAAAACGGGAATTACTTTCTCTGACCAATTTTGGGACCGCTTTCGGGATGGGACTTATAGTTCTGGCCTTTATGAGCAGTCTGGGTTTTTTTAAAGGGGCCATGATAGGGTTAGTTGGAGCAGTCGCCGGGGCTGTAGTCAGTACACGGCTGATGCAATATCTACTTAAGGATTTGCCGGAAGGCAATGAAGAGGTTTCGGAGAAAGAAGGAAATGTTGAAAAGGTCCGTTTTGATTCCAGGGGACCGGTATTTCAGCGATTCCTAAATGCTATTCTGGACGGTGGAAAGTCCGGGGTTGATTTGGGGCTTTCGATTATTCCGGGAGTTTTGGTGATAAGTACCTTTATAATGGTAATTACGTTTTCTGTTCACGATGTTTCTATAGGTTACCAGGGACTTGCTTACGAAGGAGTGCCCTTGTTGCCCCGCATTGCCGGTTATTTTTCAGGTGTTTTTGAGTTTCTTTTCGGTTTTGAGCATCCTGAGTTAATTGCTTTTCCAGTGACTTCACTCGGGGCTGTAGGTGCTGCTTTGTCAATGGTGAAGGCTTTTGTTGCCCAGGGAATTGCCGGAGGCAATGAAATCGCTGTTTTTACAGCTATGGGGATGTGCTGGAGCGGGTATTTGAGTACTCATACAGCTATGCTGGACACATTAGGATACAGGGAGCTGACCTCGAAGGCGTTGCTGGCTCATACCATAGGCGGAATCATAGCAGGAATTATGGCTCACCTGATTTTTGTTTTGATTAGTTATTTTGGTTTTTAACAGGTAGTTGAACATTGTAATAGATAATTTATGATATAACAGGTTAGGGTATTAGTCCCTGTTTTTTCCAGGATTTAAATATTGGAAAGTTTCTGAAGTAATTGGTCAACGGCCAGTAACAAACCTACGGCCAGCGAGGCTCCAATAAACAGAATGTGTACAGGCTCAACCCAGGAATAAAGGGACTGAAAAGAATTTCCCAGGTTGGTGACCCACTGGAACTGACTTTGCCCTGTAAAAAGACCAGCGTCATACAGAAACCCGAGAGCAAAGATTATGAGCACACCAGGGACGATCCACCAGCGGTTTTGTTTATCAACGATTGGCTCGTAATAATCGGGCCTAGCAACCCAGTCAGTCATGACCCGATCCATTATCTGCCGGTTAAAATCTTTAGAAGTAATCTTTTCAGGTTCAAAATCGTCCCTGAATAAATTCCTGATGATTTGATCCTCATTATTTTCTATATGCTTTGTCATGATTACTGTTCGTTTAAATTAAAGAATCTGCTTCCCTTTTCAGCGAGGATTGAAGGGCTATCAGGAGATTTTGTCTGCCACGAAAAAGTTTAATTTTAATGTTGGCAGGAGTAAGGCCTGTTATTTTGGCGATCTCATCCACTTTCTTTTCCTCATAATAAAATAGGATTAAAATGTTGGCTTCATCTTCTTTTATCCTTCCCAGTGCCTCTTTTAAGTATTTCCTCCTGTCCCGGGCTTCAAGTAACCCACTAAGCGATTCGTTTTCGGGATATTGATTGGCACCTGGGGCATCAAAATCAAAAGAGATTTCTTTTTTCCTGTTTTTTCTTAATTTGGATATAGCCTGATGATAGGTAATCCGGTAAATCCATGTTGAGAAAGATGATCTTCCTTCGAATGAGTTTAACCCTTGATAACCTTTAAAAAAAGCATCCTGTGCCACTTCTTCTGCATCTGCTTCATTTTTTAGCATCTGCAAAGCCAGGGTATATACCATATGACGGTATTTATCGATAAGGAATGAATAGGCACCTATATCGCCCCGTTTTATTTTTTTTATAATATGTTTATCCTCTTCTGTTGTCATTGCTTATTATGACGCCCCAAGTGTTTTATTGGTTACAAGATAATAACAAAAAATATTCAAATAGTATTTTTAATGACTATTTAAGAACTTCATAGTATCCAATTATCATTTTTCAACTCGGCCTGCCCGCAGGATACAAAAAATTTTGATTAATCTGTAACCGAAACAAAAATGGTCACGTCCAATAGGCAAAACCAATTAAAACTGATTATTATGAGTAGTGTAGAAATAATTGTACCGGTGTCATTTTTTGCAATGATGTTTGGAATTGTTGTACTGGTAACTTATTACCGCAACAAAAGGATGGAGCGCACAGCATTAATTGCCTCAGGACGGGATGCATCCATTTTCAAGGAAGAAGAGAAGAAGACCAGGTTGAGTTCTTTAAAATATGGAATTTTTCTTGCAGGACTGGCCATCGGTTTTATTGTAGGCGATGTTTTAGCAGCAGGAAGAGCTGTATCAGAAGAGGTAGCTTACATTTCGATGACATTGCTTTTTGGAGGTATTGCATTACTTGTTTTTTATCTGATAGCCAGAAAAATATCTAACTCATCTGTAAAGGAGGATTGACCCTGTCTGTTAAGCTAAAAAAAATG